>NZ_JAVWTF010000031.1:0-22810 GCF_036667855.1 Aurantimicrobium sp.
CCCATTTTTTTAGAATCTCGTTCTCCATTCGAAGAAACGCAAGTTCTTCCTCAGGCGTCAACGGTCCATCCCCACGAGCTTTGCGTCCCGGAGTCTTCGACAAACCCTCCGGCCCCTCGCTGCGATAAAGAACAACCCATTTATCGAACACGGCGCGAGTAGAGATCTCGAACTCAACAAGAACATCCTGCTTCGGCGTTCCAGCGAGGAACTTCTCAACAGCTGCAATTTTCAACTGAGGCGAATACTTTTTATTGCCCATAACAGCTGAGTCTAAAAGACGACCCTGCATATATTGATCGTGCCAATTACGCACAGATTCCCTCTTGAGACCTAGTTGTGTAGCGACGGCATGAAAACCGAAACCCGCATCAAAAAGTCTTGCGACTTCGATGCGGGTTTCGAGTGAATGTTTGACCCTGAGATCCATGAACTTTCTTCCCTTTCAAGTAGTGACTCTTAATTACGAGTCCCACTTTTGGGGTTCAGTTCAAATGGAGGGGCCTTCTTCGTTGTCTGGGGTGCTCTAGACCAGAAGCTGGTGCTTAGCCAATTCCTTATAAAGTGGGGTGGTCTTGACCAGGTCGGAGTGCGTTCCGGTGCCGACAACGGCACCGTTCTCCAGCACGATGATCTGATCACTATCGACCACGGTCGAGAGACGGTGAGCGATGATGATGAGCGTGCGATCCTGAGCAACGCGATCAATCGCTTCACGCATGAGCTGCTCATTGGCACCGTCGAGGCTGGAGGTGGATTCATCGAGCAGCAGCACCGGAGGTGCTGCCAACAGGGCACGAGCGATAGCCAGGCGCTGACGTTCACCGCCGGAGAGCATGACGCCCTCTTCGCCGACAGGAGCATCCAAGCCCAAACCACTGCGTTCGAGCACGGTGGAAAGATTCACATCTGCCAATACCGCTATGCACTGTTCGTCGGTGGCATCGGGTGAGCCCAGCAGCAGGTTGTCACGGAGTGACCCGGCAAGAACGGGAGCATCCTGTTCCACATAGCCAATCTGCGCACGAAGGTCTTCACGAGGCAGGGCCTTGATGTCTACGCCACCCAAGCGGATCTCACCCGAGTTAGGGTCATAGAAGCGTTCAATGAGCCCCAAGATGGTGGACTTGCCTGCGCCCGAAGGTCCAACAAGTGCAGCACGAGTTCCGTGCGCTACGGAGAAGGAGACGCCCTTGAGAATCTCAGGTGCTTCAATCTCCGGCTTGGCTTCTTCTGCCAGTGCTTCACCAGCTGCACCACCTGCCTTGATGCGTGCCTTCTCTGCACGAGACAGCTTGGCAATGGGGTCAGTGGTGCTTTCGTCTTCCTCAACAGGGAGAACCTGCTTGGGATAGGAAAATCGCACATCCACGAACTCGATTGCAACGGGAGAGTTCTTCACGGCACCACGAGCACCGCCGTCAACAACAGCCAGAGGAGCAAGCTCACGATCGAACTCACCTTCACTGGGCAACGCAATGATTTCTTGAATGCGGCCGAGTGCACCGAGTGCTGAGTTCACAGAGGTAATCGCACCGAAGGCTTGACCCAGCGGCATGATCATCATGAACAAGAACAGGATGAAGGTGACCAGGTTGGCCACGGTAATCGCACCGGAAGCAACGCGATAACCACCGACACCGAGCACGGTGAGGAAGGCTACCTGCATGGCGATACCGGCAACAGGAACAACGAGTGCCGAGATCTTGGCAACCTTGATGCCCATGCGCCAGGCGCCTTCGGCTTCTTCTTCCACGACCTTGATTTCACGGTCAGTGGCATTCGCGGCGCGCACAGTGCGGACTGCCGAAATCGCACGCTCCACAGACGCTGCAAGTTCACCCACCTTGGCCTGAGCCTTGCGGCTGGCCACGCGAATGCGCCTGGAGAGCAACGTCACGATAGTGATGGCGCTGAACACAACAAGGACAGTGAGCCCGAGCAAAACAGGATCAATAATCGCCATGGCGATAATGGCTCCGACAAAGGTGAGTGAGCCACCAATTGCCTCGACCAATCCTTGGGTTAGCACAGCACGCAACAAAGTGGTGTCTGAGCCCACACGAGAGACCAGGTCACCGGTGCGACGAGTGTCAAACTCGCTAATGGGCAGACGCAGAATGCGTCCCACCAGGCGACGCCGGGATGAGAGCACGACGCCCTCACCGGTGCGCTGCAGGAGGTAGTGCTGGAAGCCGTTGATCAGCGCGGTGGCAACCACCAGGCCAATCAGCAACCACACCAGGTTGCCCATGAGTTCACCTGCGCTGACGCGGTTGATCACCTGACCGACCAAGAGGGGCTGTGCCAGGGATGCGGCAGCACCAATCACGCTCAACACAATGACGAAGGAGAGAACCTTCTTGTGTTCAAGCAGGTAGGGCATGAGCTGCCCAAAGCTTGCTTTGGGCGCGGAGGACTTATTCTCCGGGGTCGTTGAACGACGACCCATGCGGGGTGAGCTCATCAGGTCCTAGTTACCAGGCGACAGCGAGAACGACGTTGAGCAGAGTCAGGCCACCGATGGTCCAGAGAACCCAGGAGGGTGCAACCTCACGCTTGCGGAAGACGATCGCTAGAACCGTGATGACGATGAGGACAGAAAGCTTCACGGCAATCTTGGTGTTGTTGACTTCTTCATCCTCAACGAGACCTGCTGAGTAGATTCCGGTCAGGGCTAAGCCAGTAACCAGCTGAGTGTAGGCACCATCGAGCATGCCGCGCAGAACACGTCCCTTGCCCTTGATGATGTCTTTAATCTGGAGCAGGAAAGCACCCAGAAGGTAGGACAGACCAACGAAGTGCAGGATGACGAGGATTGTGACTAAAAGTTCCATAGCCCCAGCCTAACCACTAGCCCCGAATGGCGCGAAGGGTCACAGCGGTTTCTAAGGCAGCAAGTGCTGCTTCAGCACCCTTGTCTTCTTTAGACCCGGGCAGGCCGGAACGGTCCAGCCCCTGCTGTTCGTCATCGAGCGTGAGCACACCGAAGCCGACGGGCTTACCGGTGTCGAGGGAAACGCGGGTAAGGCCACTGGTTGCCGCGTCGGAGACAAACTCGAAGTGGGGGGTGCCACCACGAATGATTACGCCGAGTGCAACAACTGCGTCAGCGCCTGCCTCGAGCACCGCCTTGCTCACCACGGGAAGTTCAAAGCTTCCAGCCACACGAACCAGAGAGTGCGTTGCACCACTAGCTTCGATGGTGCGCTGAGCAGAAGCAATCATGGCGTTGGTAATGACGTCGTGCCATTGACCTGCGACGATGACGACGTTCAGTCCGGTGCCATCAACGGTAATTTCGGGGGAGCCTGCGCCACTCATGCGGTGACCTCCTTAGCTTTCGGGGCTGGATCGATTGCGGGAAGAGTTCCAGGAAGCTGGTGACCCATGCGGTCCCGCTTCACGTTGAGGTAGCCGGTGTTGAATTCACCCAGACCCACGACCAAGGGAACGAGGTCGTTGATCTTGATACCGAACTGCTCGAGCTGACGCTTTTTTTCGGGGTTGTTGCTGAGCAGTCGAACAGAGCTGATGCCCATGTCATCAAGCATGCGGGCAGCAGCGGTGTAGTCACGCGCATCGGCAGGGAACCCCAGAGCTAGGTTTGCATCAAGAGTGTCGAGACCCTGCTCTTGGAGCTTGTAAGCCTTGAACTTGTTGACCAAGCCAATGCCACGGCCTTCTTGGCCACGCATGTAGAGAACAACACCACCGGCGGGGTCTGCCTCGATCATGCGCAGGGCTTCATCCAGCTGTGGACCACACTCACACTTGAGCGAGTGCAGTGCTTCACCAGTGAGGCACTCAGAGTGAACGCGAACCAACACATTTTCACCATCAGGGTTTCCTGCAACAATTGCCACGTGGTCCGTTCCGGTGGCCTGGTCGCGGTAGCCGCGCATGCGAAAGGGGCCGTTTTCGGTGGGCACGTTGGTCTCCACTTCAAAGGCCACGCGGTGAGCGTCTAGCTCGCCTTCAACGCGTGCAGGAAGCGGGTGTGCTTCCAGGTAGTCAATGAGTGCTGCCACGGTGGTCAAGGGCATGTTCTCACGTTCAGCGAGCTTCTCCAGACCTGGCATGCGCATCATGTCGCCGTCTTCATCGACAACCTCAGCAATAACTCCAACAGGCTGCAGGCCAGCAAGGCGCATGAGATCCACGGCTGCCTCGGTGTGGCCAGGGCGTTCGTGAACACCACCATCCACTGCACGCAGAGGAAGCACATGACCTGGGCGGATGAGGTCGTGGGGAACAGCATCAGGGTTAGCCAACACCTGCATAGTGAGAGCACGGTCAGAGGCGCTAATACCAGTGGTGATGCCCTCGGCAGCGTCCACCGTGATGGTGTACGCGGTCTTGCGGGTGTCCTGGTTGCGCTCAATCATGATGGGCAAGTTCAGGCGGTCAGCCACGTCGCGCGACATCGGTGCGCACAGCAAACCAGAGGAGTGCTTCACAATCCAGGCAATGGATTCCTTGGTAGCAAACTCGGCCGCCATGATGGCGTCGCCTTCGTTCTCGCGGCCTTCATCATCGGCGACGAGCACGATGCGTCCAGCCTTGAGAGCCTCAAGGACTTCGGGGATAGGAGTGAGAGCCATGTTAGGCACCTGCATTCTGTTGGGGAAGGAAGGCCAGCATGCGTGCGACCTGACGAGCAATAATGTCGGTTTCGAGGTTGACGGCATCACCGACGGAGCGCAGTCCGAGGGTGGTCACCGCAAGGGTTTCCGGAATGAGTGAGACCTCAAACCACTGTGAGCTTTCTGAAGGAGCACTGATGTTGCTCACCGTGAGGGAGACACCGTCCACGGTGATCGAGCCCTTGTCCACGAGTAGGGGAGCTAGTTCGCGGCTGAGGCCAAAGCGAATCACGGTCCAGTCTTCGCTCGGAGTAATGGACAGCACTTCGGCAGTGCCATCGACATGGCCCTGCACGATGTGGCCGCCAAGGCGACTGCCCAGTTCTGCAGCGCGCTCCAGGTTGACGGGTAGTCCCACGGAAGCATTGCGCATCGTGGTCATCGCCAGAGTCTGTTCCATCACGTCTGCAGTGAAAGAAGTGGCATCGTGCTCCACCACGGTCAGGCACACTCCACTGACGGCAATGGAGTCGCCCTGCTGAGCGCCTTGTAACGCAGTCTTGCCAGACACGGTCAGGCGCACAGCATCTGGAAGCTGTTCAATTGCGGTAATGGTGCCGCGTTCTTCAATGAGGCCGGTAAACATTACGCGTCCTTCCGGTTTGTTGTGGCAGTGATGAATATGTCTGCACCGAGGCGTTCGACAGAGGAGATGTTGAGGTCTATCCGGTCAGCAAGTGTGCCCACACCCAAATCTCCCAAGGCAACCTTGTCTCCACCAAGCAGCACAGGTGCAAGATAGATGTACAGGCGATCAGCTAAACCAGCAGCGATGAAAGCGCTGGCCAGGGTGGGACCACCTTCGACGAAAACAGAGCGAATGCCGTTGTCGAACATTTCACTCAGGGCAGCGTGGAGATCATTGTGACCAATGATGAGTGGCTCTAGGGGGTGCTCATGAACCAAAGCATCGCCTGGGACATTGCGCTTTCCAATAATCACCGGCACAGGCTGGTGATCATGCAGACCACCTTCTGGTGTGCGGGCAGTCAGCGAAGGGTTGTCTGCAAGGACAGTACCTGTCCCGACCACAATGGCATCTGCTGCCGCACGCTGTTCGTGCACACGTGCACGTGACTCGGGACCTGAGATCCACTGGCTGGTGCCATCGTGCGCTGCTGCGCGGCCATCCAAGCTCGCTGCCCACTTCACGGTGACGTGGGGGCGGTGCAGGCGGGCTGCCAACATCCACTCTTCAAGAAGTTCTTCTAAGTCGTCCTCGAGCACGCCACCAATAACCTCAATGCCAGCATCACGCAGACGCTGCGCACCACCAGAAGAGCCGTGACCTGGATCGGTCGCGGCATAGACAACCGTTCCCACGCCAGCCTCAATGAGGGCCTGGGCACAGGGGCCGGTGCGACCGGTGTGGTTGCAGGGCTCGAGGGTAACAACGAATGTGGACCCCTGAGCTTGTTCGGGGGTGAGCTGGCTGAGGGCATCAACTTCAGCGTGGGCGGTGCCCGCTCCGCGGTGCCACCCCTCGGCGATGATGGTGCCGGCAGAGTTCAGTACAACACAACCCACTTGCGGGTTAACCCCGTTGCTAGGGCCATTGCCAGCCAGTGCGATGGCGCGACGCATCGAGGCCTCATAGGCCTTCGAAGGTGTTGTGTGGTCCATCTACCGGTGCTCTCATTCAGGTGAGGCGTGCTTCGGGTAGACGGGTGCCATAGCGACAACCGAACTCGACAGGGTACAAAAAGTAACCTGCCGCGCGCGTTCTCCCATCCGGACTTTAACCGTCGGTCCTGGAATTTCACCAGATCAACCTCATCCTCGGGCCTGGTGGCCTTTGCATGAGGGTCGCGGACTATAACCGCCGGCTCAGATTTTCACTGACCCCGAAGCGCGTTGCTCTAGAAAACAGTCTAGCCGGTAGGTTTATTCCCCGCGAGGTGAGTACCTTTGGATTCGCTGAGAGCGTGCTTAGCCGTGGTGGCGGGGAAGAAGGCCAATAGCGTCATAGACCTTGGCCAGAGTCGCGTCTGCGACCTCTGATGCACGGTCTGCTGCCTTGCCCAAGATACGGTCAAGCTCTGCAGGGTCGGAGAGCAGCTCGTTGGTGCGCTCGCGGATGGGGGTGAAGCTGGCGGTGACTTGCTCAGCCAAATCTTTCTTCAGCCCGCCGTAGCCACCACCGGCATATTCGTTGACGAGGTCATCGATGGAGCGACCCGAGAGAACCGAGAAGATGGTGAGCAGGTTTGCCACACCAGGCTTGTTTTCGCGGTCGAAGCGGATCTCACCATCCGCGTCGGTCACCGCACGCATGACCTTCTTGGCGGTCACGGCAGGGTCATCCATGATCTTGAGGAGCCCGGCTTCAGTCTCTGCCGACTTCGACATCTTCGCTGTCGGGGTCTGCAGGTCATAGATCTTGGCCGTCTCCTTGAGGATGTGGCCCTCAGGGATGGTGAAGGTCTCGCCAAAGCGTGAGTTGAAACGCATCGCGAGATCGCGGGTGAGCTCGAGGTGCTGACGCTGGTCCTCACCGACGGGTACAACATTTGCTTGATACGCCAGGATGTCAGCGGCCATAAGAATCGGGTAAGTGAACAAGCCCACAGAGGCTGCATCAGCACCCTGCTTGGCGGACTTGTCCTTGAACTGAGTCATGCGGCTGGCTTCACCGAAACCGGTGATGGTGTTGAGCACCCACGCAATCTGGGTGTGGGCCTGGACGTGGGACTGAATGAACAGGGTCGACTTGTCGGTGTCGATACCGGCAGCAATGTATTGCGCTGCGGTGGAGCGGGTGCGCTCACGCAGTTCGGTGGGGTCCTGGGGAACCGTGATGGCGTGGAGGTCAACAACGCAATAGAACGCATCGAACTCGTCCTGCATGGTGACCCAGTTACCCAGAGCACCGATGTAGTTGCCGAGGTGGAGGGAGTCGCTCGACGGCTGCATGCCGGAGAGAATGACGGGCTTAGTCATGAGAAGTCCTAGAGGTTGTAGTCGACGACGACGGGGGTGTGGTCTGACCAGCGAGTGTCGTAGGACTCAGCGCGGTCGACGGTGTAGTTGGAAGCAAGAGCTGCGAGGGCAGGGGTGGCGAGGTGGTAATCAATGCGCCAACCAGCATCGGTATCGAATGCCTGACCACGCCACGACCACCAGGTGTAGGGGCCAGGAACTTGGCCGGCTGCTTCGCGGCCGACATCAACCCAGCCCAGGCCTGGTCCGGTGGAGCCATCTGCACTAGTTACGTTCTCACCCGCTGGACCCATGAAGCGGTCAAAGTAGGCGCGCTCCTGGGGGAGGAAGCCAGCACGCTTAACGTTGCCCTTCCAGTTTTTGATGTCCAGCTCGGTGTGACCAACGTTGAGGTCACCCACAACAAGTGCGTAGTCGGTGTGCTTGGCCAGTTCAGGCAAACGCTCCTGCATGGCTTCAAGGAACTTGAACTTCTCCACCTGCTTGGGAGTATCCACTTCACCCGAGTGAACATAGGTGCTCACCACGGTGAGGATCTTGTCACCGATCTTGTAGTCGGCTTCGAGCCAGCGTCCTGCGGTATCAAAGTCGTCAGCACCGAGACTCACGCGGTGAATCTCAGCTGAGCTGCGGCTAGCTAGTGCAACACCAGCACGGCCCTTGGCGGTGGCAGCATCGTGCAGGATGTTCCAGTCAGGACCGAGGAGTTCTTCGAGGTCTTCGGTCGATGCACGCACCTCTTGCAGGGCAAGAATGTCGATGCCACGAGTGTTCAGCCAGTCGCCCATTCCTTTGCGGAAGGCGGCGCGAACACCGTTGACGTTGACGGTGGCAATGCGGACTGACATGCCCTAATTCTATTGGGCTAGTTCACGTGGTGACGGTGGGGCACGACCCAACCGAGGTCGTGCATGGCGGTGCCAGAATCTCTCATACTCACGGCCACCCAACTGGTTGCCAGGAGATAAATCCGGGAGGCAAAGTTGAAGTAAATCAACAGACCAATAAACACGGTGAAGCTGGCTAGCAGTGGGTTACTTTCAGGGCGGGTGAGCACATATGACCCCAACACCTTCAATGCCATGAGGGCAAAACCACCTAGCAGCGTTCCGTTGCGCAAAATGCGCCAGGGGATGGGCACCCCGCTCAAGATGCGAATAATGGCGGCCAGCACCGCGGTGTCAAAGAGGAAGACGACAAACAGGCCGATGACCTGAAAGACAATCTTGCCAATTCCGCTTTTGTCGGCGATGCCTAGCTCGGGAAAGACGAGCCCAGAGAGTTTGGTGAGTCCCACCGTTGCTGTGGCACTGAGCAATACGAAGATGACATAGATCAAGGCGAGGACAAGGTCATAGACCTTGAGCAGAATGTAGTTCACCGTGGACTGGGGAAGAGAGAAAATTGTTCGCACTGCAGTGCGGACATAATTCAACCAGTTGATGGCGGTGTAGAGAACGACAACGACCGCCAAGCCGCCGGTCCAGCCGAAGCTGGTCATGGACTCAAGCACCTTGGGATCAATAGGTCCACCGGTGCGAATGAGGTCGGGCACCTGGGCGTTGATGAACGCGATCACTGCTCTGCGAATATCTGGTCGATCCGCGAGGAAGATGCCGGTGAGGCTAAAGCCAACCCAGATAGCTGCGAAGGTGGCAAAGACCGCTTGGAAGGACATGCCGGCAGCCAGGAGGTTACCTCCGGCTGCTGAATACGACTTGTAGACGCGGTAGGGCAGTTGTGCCTTTGCCCAAGCCAGCATCTTCTTCATACCTGCCAGCTTAAAGGGAAAGGCCCGTGGATTCCTGACGGAACCCACGGGCCAAAGAGCCCCGCTAACTTTTAGTCAGCGTCGAGGTCAGATGTGAGCAGGCTAGCCAGCTCATCTGCTACAACTTCAGCGTTGTCACCTTCGACGTCGAGTACGAGTTCTTCTCCGTGTCCGACAGCGAGAGCGAGCACCGAGAGGATGCTGGCACCATCTGCGTTGTCACCGTTTGGCTTAGTAATCGTGACGTCGTGACCGGTAGCTCCTACAGCCTGCACAAAAGTGCTGGCTGGACGAGCGTGAAGTCCAACGCGCGAACCAACAGTGACGGTTCTCTGAGCTTTAGGCAACTGCTTCCTCCAGTGCTTCGTCGGAGACACCAGGCTTGATGTTCTTTGCGACGATAACGAGGAGAGCGGTTACGACCGTACCGATTGCAACTGCAATGAGGTACATGGGCCAGTTGCCCACGAGGCCGAATACCCACAGACCACCGTGAGGTGCGCGCAGGGTGCAGCCGAAGGCTGCAACGAGAGCACCAGATACACCCGAACCGATCATGATCGAAGGGATCACGCGCAGTGGGTCAGCAGCAGCGAAGGGGATAGCACCCTCAGTGATGAAGGATGCACCGAGCAGCCAAGCAGCCTTACCGTTCTGACGCTCAGCGTTCGAGAACTTGTTCTTACGCAGAACAGTCGCGAGTGCGAGACCCAGAGGAGGAGTCATACCTGCAGCCATGACGATTGCCATGATGACGAAACGAGGGTCGTTTGCATCTGCCGAAGCGCCAGCCTCAGTAAGACCAGCAGCTGCGAAGGTGTAAGCAACCTTGTTGACAGGACCACCCATGTCGAATGCCATCATGAGGCCGAGGATGATACCCAGACCAATGAGGCTTCCACCGGAGAGGCCGGTCAGCCAGTCGTTCAGAGCGGTCATGAGGGCCTTGAGTGGACCTCCGAGGATGACGAGCATCAGACCAGCGGTGATGAAGGTTGCAACCAGTGGGATCACAACAACTGGCATGAGCGGACGCAGCCAGTTGGGGAGCTTGATGCGGCTAAGCCACAGAGCTACGAAACCACCGAGGAAACCGGTGATAAGACCACCGAGGAATCCAGCGCCGACGGTACCAGCGATGGCACCACCAACGAAACCTGGAGCCAGACCGGGACGGTCAGCAATCGCGTAAGCGATGAAGCCCGAAAGGACTGGTACGAGGAAACCGAAGGTAGCAGCACCAACGGCGAACATGACATAAGCCCAGTCGTGAGCGGCTAGAGGGTTAAAACCCTTAGCCAGGAACTCAGCCTGGTCCTGGTAAACGATGTCATAACCACCGATCATGAACGACAGAGCGATAAGGATACCGCCGGCCGCCACGAAGGGGATCATAAGGGGAAACACCGGTCATCAGCCATTGGCGGATGCGTGTTCCTGTTCCTGAGTTGTTAGACAATTGTGGCCTCCAATGCCTCATTGCATTTTGTTTGGTGTTACAGATCTTGCCGTCTCAGCAAGAACTCTATGAAAAAGCTACGCCTTGACTAGCTGAAAAGGCGGGCAAAGAAGCCCTTCTTTTCACCCGTGTCGCTGGCGGGCTTTGAAGCTGCGGCGGGTGCTGCAGCCTTGGGAGCGCTACCGGCATCCTTTGGAAGGGTGTCGATGGAGCTCACAGCTTTTGCAACAACGTTCTCTGCGTCAGCAAGAGCCTTGCTTACGCCGATCTGAAGGAAAGGCTTGCCTGCGAAGCGAGCGCGGTCCTTGACCTCGAGGTCGGTTGCGAAAATTACCACGTCAGCAGCGTCGATGGTCGACTGCTTCATGGGGGAAGAACCTGCGGAGCCCTGGGTCTCTACGGTGATTTCGTAGCCAGCCTTCTTAGCTGCCTGCTCGAGAGCTTCAGCTGCCATGTAGGTGTGGGCAATACCGGTGATGCAGGATGTTACGGCGACGATCTTGGTCATTAGGACTGTACCTCTCGTGTGATGATGGCTGCGATTTCGGCACCTGAGTTGGCGTCGCGCAGTGACTGGCGGAAGTCTTCGTGCACGAGCTTGCGGGCAAGTGCAGCGAGGATGTGAAGGTGCTTGTCGTCTGCACCATCTGGTGCAGCGATCAAGAAGATGAGGTGTGCGGGGCCGTCAGCGGCACCGAAGTTCACACCATCAACGCTGGTTGCCACAGCTACCGAAGGTACGGTGACGTGGGCGGAACGTGCGTGGGGGATACCGATGCCCCCGGGAAGACCGGTTGCCATCTGCTCCTCTCGAGCACGAACGTCGGCAAGGAAGCCGTCGAGGTCAGTAACGCGACCATCGTTAGCGAGCTTGACAGCTAGCTGGCGGGTTGCGTCTTCCTTGGTTTCAGCAACCAAACCAACGATGACGATGTCTTCGGTAGTCAGTGCTGCGGTTGCGTCAGTCATACGTGGAGCTCCTTAATGGCGGTGGTGAGACTGGGATTGATGACAGTGTGAACTGCCGTAATAGTAATGTCTTTTGGTCCTGGCACAGTGGTCGCAGGCAACTGTACAGCTGCCGAGCCCCAGGCAACAGCGGTCGAAATCCGCGTAATGTCGCCATCTACGTGCGCAGAAAGTTCTTCAGAAATTGTCACGTCTGCGCTGAGATATCCAGCCAAAGTGCTGTCTCCAGCACCGACGGTGCTGTCGGGAGTGACAGGCTCGTGACCGGCCCAGACGCTGCCACGCTTGTTCACAAGTAAGGCACCGTTCTCTCCGAGACTGACCACAATGGCGGCTTCGTCGTTTCCGAGCAGGCTCTGTGCGAACCCAACAACGTCACCGACGGTGGGGAGTTCGCGGCCAGCAAGTTCTTCCAACTCTTCGTGGTTGGGCTTCATGAGGTCTGCAACACCAGCATGTGCAACCGAAGCAAAAGCGCCTCCGGAGGTGTCCACCGCGAAGCGAACCCCATGCTGGTGTGCAAGCTTGCCGAGCGCCACATAGAAGGAACCATCGAGTCCTCGAGGAAGACTTCCCGCGGCAACCAGCCAGCGAGGAGAAGTTTCGAGGACACCAGAAATCTGTGCCAACAGAGATGCACTTTCTGCTTCAGTGAGCTGAGGTCCTGCTTCGTTGATCTTGGTGGTGTCGCCGTGTGCATCCACGATGGTGATGTTCTGACGCACCTCTTCGGCGATGCGGGTGGTCATGGTCTGAATGCCCGTATCGCTGAGTGCTGACTCAATCCAGCCACCCACGGTTGCATCTGCGGGGAATACCGCAGCGGTGCTGATGTTGTTCTTGTGCAGGGCTCGAGCTACGTTGATGCCCTTACCGGCAGGGTCCTTGTGCTTACCGGTTGCGCGGTTAACTTCACCAGTAGTGAAGGAGTCCAACTCGAGAGTGAGATCCACGCTGGGGTTCGCGGTCAGAGTGATGATCATGCGACCACCACATCAGGGCCGGACATTTCGATTTCGAGAAGGTGCTCGTTATCGATGGAGCTGTCGGTGATCACGGTGTCGATGCGGCTTAGTGGTGCCACGTGACCGAAGTCTTCACGACCAAACTTGGTGTGGTCGGCCAGGACGACAGTGCGACGAGCTGCATCGACGAAGGCGCTCTTGATACGAGCTTCTTCGAGGTCAGGAGTGGTGAGACCGCGCTCAGGGGTCAGACCGTTGATGCCGAGGAACGCCACGTCTACTGAAAGTGAGCGAAGAGCATCCTCTGGCCAGGAACCAACCATGGCCAAGGTGAGGGGACGAACGTGGCCACCGAGCAGATGCAGCTGGATGTTGGGACGCGTTGCCAGAACAGCAGCGATAGGAATCGAGTTTGTCACCACGGTGAGGTCGATGTCCTGAGGAAGTAGAGCAGCTAGGCGAGCAGTGGTGGTACCCGCATCGATGATGATCGAGCCGCCCTGAGGAACTTCGGAGAGAGCCATGCGTGCGATGCGCTCTTTCTCATCCGAGAGCATGCCTTCACGGTAGGTGACATCTGGTTCAACGCTGAGGCGGTCAATAGGAATAGCGCCACCGTGTGCACGGTGCAGCAAACCACGACGCTCTAAAGCGGTGAGATCGCGACGAATGGTCTCGGGAGTGACATCGAGTTCTTCGGCGAGGGAGCGAACTTCCACGCGTCCCTGATGACGCGCCTTGGCCAAAATGGCCTGGTGGCGTTCAGGTGCGTACATGGGACTCCATTGTCGAGCGGTCGTTGCTTACAAACATTATGCCAGCAAAATGTTTGTTTGTCTTTTTTTACTCCCGATTCCACTTGTTTGTCAACATAAAAGGGCGGTAAAGTTAATGTTTGTGTCCGTTTGCAAACGGCAACCCAAAACTTAACCAACATAGACAAGCCCTCCTTGATGAAGAATTGAGTAGGTCTTTACCCCTCTTTCACTCATAACAAAGGGAGCAGCAATGGAGCTCACCGGAATCGGCGTAGGCCGCGGAATCGCAGCTGGCCCCGTCAAGCGCATGCCCGAGCCCCTGGCTGAACCAGCGGACATCGAACGCACTGCTGATGCAGAGTCTGAGATTGCTGCTGCCAACGTATCTCTCGCTGCTGTGGGTGAATGGCTGCGCGAACGCGGTGTCAAAGCCGGTGGCGAAGCTAAGGATGTTCTCGACGCACAGGCCCTGATGGCTGGCGACCCAGCACTGGCGAAAGACATTGCTAAGCGTATTGAGGCTGGTAAGACCGCAGAGCGTGCTGTCTTCGATGCGTTCGCTTCATTCCAGAAGATGCTCGAAGGCATGGGTGGCTACATGGGTGAGCGTGCTGCTGACCTCGCCGATGTTGCCCAGCGTGTGATTGCTCACCTGCGTGGAGTTCCTGCTCCTGGTGTTCCTGAGTCAGATGAGCCTTTCATTCTTGTGGCTCACGATCTTGCGCCTGCAGACACAGCACTTCTTGACTTCACCAAGGTGTTCGCCCTCGTCACTCGTGATGGTGGTCCCACTTCTCACACCGCCATCTTGGCTCGTGCGAAGTCCATCCCCGCGATCGTGGGAGTGGGGGCCGGCGCTGAGTCGCTAACCGTTGACACCCTCGTGGTTGTCAACGCTGCCACCTCCACCGTTACCGCAGGTGTGTCAGCTGCCGATGTTGAAGCTGCATTGGTCAAGCGCGCTGAATGGCTTGAAGCATCTAATGCACCTATTACTGATGGTGCACTCAAGGATGGCCACAAGGTTCCCCTGCTGGCTAACCTCGGATCTCCTAAGGAAGCAGCCGGCGCTATTGCGCTCGGTGCTGAAGGTGTGGGTCTGTTCCGCACCGAGTTCCTCTTCCTTGACTCCGCCACTGCACCCACCGTTGCCGAGCAGGAAGTTCAATACACCGAACTGCTCAAAGCTTTCCCTGGCAAGAAGGTTGTCGTTCGTGCACTGGATGCCGGTGCTGACAAGCCACTGTCCTTCTTGAACGATGCTCACGAAGAAAACCCCGCCCTGGGTCTTCGCGGTATTCGTGCACTGCGCGTGAAGGAAAACATCCTGCGCGATCAGCTCACCGCACTGGTCAACGCTCAGAACAAGACCGAAGCAGACCTGTGGGTGATGGCACCCATGGTTGCTGATGCAGAAGAGACTGACTACTTCGTGGGACTCTGCCGCGAACTGGGTCTGCGTGTTCCTGGCGTCATGGCTGAAGTTCCTTCACTTGCACTCGTTGCTGACCAGGTTCTCGAAACTGCTGACTTCGTCAGCATCGGAACCAACGACCTCACCCAATACACGATGGCAGCGGACCGCATGCTCGGCACCGTCGGTTCCTACCAAGACCCGTGGCACCCTGCTGTGTTGCGCTTGATCAAGCAGCTCGGTGACGCTGGTGTTGCTTCGGGCAAGCCTGTGGGCGTGTGTGGTGAAGCTGCAGCTGATCCCAACCTGGCCATTGTTCTCGTGGGACTCGGCGTCACCACCTTGAGCATGACTCCTGCCGCACTGGCAGAAGTTCGTGCCGCACTTCTTACTGTCACACTCGACGAAGCCAAGGCCCGTGCTGCTCGTGCACTGAACGGTCGCACCGCAGTGGAAGCACGCAAGCACGGCAGCGAGTAAAACTTCTGTAGGGGAGACGACCTGTGGAACTACAAAAAGACCCGGCCTTCCTCAAAGGGCCGGGTCTTTTTTATCAGAGCTAGTGCTTATGCTCGTCCACGCAGAACAGCCTGCTTCACGTCGGCAATAGCCTGCGTGACCTGGATGCCACGAGGGCATGCGTCAGTGCAGTTGAAGGTGGTGCGGCAGCGCCACACGCCCTCTTTGTCGTTGAGGATGTCGAGACGAACATCGCCGGCGTCATCACGAGAGTCAAAGATGAAGCGGTGTGCGTTGACGATCGCAGCAGGACCGAAGTACTGTCCATCAGTCCAGAACACGGGGCAGCTGGTAGTGCAGGCTGCACACAAGATGCACTTAGTGGTGTCATCGAAGCGCTCGCGGTCCTCAATGGTCTGGCGGCGTTCCTTGCCAGGCTCAGGTGACGAGTTGGCAATGAGGAAGGGCTTCACTTCGCGGTAGGCAGCGAAGAAAGGCTCCATGTCGACGATGAGGTCCTTCTCAAGAGGGAGACCCTTGATGGCTTCAACGTAGATGGGCTGGGTAATGTCCAAGTCCTTGATCAAAGTCTTGCAGGCAAGACGGTTGCGACCGTTGATACGCATGGCGTCAGAACCACAAATACCGTGCGCACACGAGCGACGGAAGGACAGCGAACCATCCTGGTCCCACTTGATGCGGTGCAGGGCGTCAAGAATACGGTCAGTTGAGTAGACCTCAACATCGAAGGATTCCCAACGAGCTTCTTCATCGATTTCAGGAAGGAAGCGACGAATAATCAGCGTGATGTTGAAAGCCTGTACCTCGGGTACGGCTGCCTGTGTAGCGACGTCGGTAGCCATTCTTAGTACTTCCTCTCCATGGGCTGGTAGTTGGTAATAACAACAGGCTTCCAATCAAGCTTGATGTGGTCACCAGCGTCATCACTCGTAGCGTCACCTGAGAGGTACGCCATGGTGTGCTTCATGAACTTCTTGTCATCACGGTTGGGGAAGTCGTCGCGCATGTGGCCACCACGGCTTTCCTTACGGTTACGAGCCGAGTAGACAACAACCTCTGCAAGGTCGAGCAGGAAGCCCAGCTCGACAGCTTCGAGAAGGTCAGTGTTGTAACGCTTTCCCTTGTCGTGGATTGAGATGTTCTTGTATTCCTCGCGGAGCTTCTCAATGGTCTTCGTGACCGACTTGAGAGAGTCTTCGGTGCGGAAGACCTGTGCGTTCTTATCCATCTCCTCTTGCAGTTCCTTACGGAGTGCAGGAACACGCTCGGTGCCCGAGGCGTTGCGGATGGATTCGATCATGTCGCGGATAGGACCAGCGGGGTCCTTAGGCAGTGGCACGAACTTGGCGGTCTTCGCGTATTCCACTGCGTAGCGACCAGCACGCTTACCGAACACGTTGATGTCCAGCAGCGAGTTGGTGCCGAGACGGTTGGAACCGTGAACAGAGACACACGCACATTCACCCGCGGCGTAGAGGCCAGGGATGACGGTGTCGTTGTCGGAGAGAACCTCTGCCTTGATGTTGGTAGGAATACCACCCATGGCGTAGTGAGCAGTGGGCATCACGGGAACAGGCTCAACCACGGGGTCAACACCCAGGTAGGTGCGAGCGAACTCGGTGATGTCAGGAAGCTTGGTTTCCAGAACCTCAGCACCCAAGTGGGTGCAGTCCAGGAGAACGTAGTCCTTGTTGGGGCCCGCGCCGCGGCCTTCAGCCACTTCCTGAACCATGCAGCGCGAGACGATGTCACGAGGAGCGAGGTCCTTGATGGTGGGGGCGTAGCGCTCCATGAAGCGCTCACCGGAAGCATTACGCAAGATGGCACCTTCACCACGCGCACCCTCGGTCAAGAGAATGCCGAGGCCAGCAAGGCCGGTGGGGTGGAACTGGAAGAACTCCATGTCCTCGAGAGGAATACCCTTACGCCAGATGATGCCGACGCCATCACCGGTGAGGGTGTGTGCATTGGAGGTGGTCTTGTAGATCTTGCCGAAACCACCAGTAGCGAAGACGATCGACTTTCCCTGGAAGACGTGCAGGTCTCCGGTTGCGAGTTCGTAAGCCACAACACCAGCAGGAACCTGCTTGCCCTTGATGTCCACCATGATGAGGTCAAGAACATAGAACTCGTTGTAGAACTCGATACCGAGCTTCACGCAGTTCTGGAACAGGGTCTGCAGAATCATGTGACCGGTACGGTCAGCTGCGTAGCAGGAGCGACGAACAGGTGCCTTACCGTGGTCACGAGTGTGTCCACCGAAACGACGCTGGTCAATCTTGCCGTCGGGTGTGCGGTTGAAGGGAAGACCCATGTTCTCGAGGTCGATAACCGCGTCGATAGCTTCCTTGGCCAGGATCTCAGCAGCATCCTGGTCAACCAGGTAGTCGCCACCCTTAACGGTGTCGAAGGTGTGCCATTCCCAGCTGTCTTCTTCCACGTTGGCTAGTGCTGCAGCCATACCGCCCTGTGCTGCACCGGTGTGCGAGCGTGTGGGGTAGAGCTTGCTGATGACTGCGGTACGGGCGTTGGGGCCAGCTTCGATTGCTGCACGCATACCTGCGCCACCAGCACCCACGATGACAACATCGTGCTGGTGGTAGTAAACGCCGTCGACGAGCTTGGTTTCTTCGTATGTGTCGTTGCTCTTGGTTGCCACGAGGGATACTCCGTAGTTAAAGGTGATCTAAAGAATTACTGGGGTGGGCAGAACGAGGGCAGCGAACCGAGCTGCTCTGGGCTGACCGAGGGGCAGGGATCGAAGGTGAAGATCACCAAGGTGCCCAAGATGATGAGCACAGCAGCAGCGGCGAAGACTGCTCCGCGGAGCACCTTGCCCAGTACTGGTGAGCTCGAGTAGTCGTTGATGATGGTGCGCATACCGTTGGCGCCGTGAATCAGGGCGAGCCAGAGCATGAGCAGATCCCAGTACTGCCAGAACGGGGTAGCCCACTTACCGGCGACAAAGGCGAAGTCAATGGCGCGTACGCCTTCACCGGACACCATGTTGACGAACAGGTGACCGAAGATGAGGACGACGAGCACGACGCCAGAGGCGCGCATGTACATCCATCCCCACTTTTCCCAGTTGGTGCCGGAGCGCTGGGTGCGGGCGTAGGGGCTACGGGGTGCGTCTACGGTGCTCACTGTCCGTTCACCTCCAGGATGATGTTGGTGATCTGACGGGGCAGGAATCCTGCCATCAGTACAACCCACAGGCCGATAACGATCCAGAACATAACGCGCTGGTACTTCACGCCCTTGCTCCAGAAGTCCACCAAGATGATGCGCAGACCGTTGAGGGCGTGGAACAGGATTGCTCCGACCAGTCCGATTTCACCCAGACCCATGAGAGGGGTCTTGTAGGTGCCGATGACGGCGTTGTACGCCTCAGGGCTGACACGCACAAGAGCGGTGTCGAGAATGTGGACAAGTAGGAAGAAGAAGATGGCCACACCGGTAATACGGTGCAGAACCCAAGACCACATACCGGTGTAGCCGCGGTAAAGCGTGCCGCCCGGACGGGGCTTCTTTTCTGAGCGTGGTGCCGTGACAGCTGACACGAACAACCCTCCTTGGTTGTGGGCAATAACTTGTCCTAACTTTACGCCCGATAGTCTGGTGCTATGCCTCGACTAACGACGCCACTAAGCGACTTCTACGTAGTAATTCCAGCCGGCGGAATAGGCTCACGCCTATGGCCACTTTCCCGTGCCGATGCCCCCAAGTTCCTGCACGACCTCACCGGTTCCGGCAGCTCGCTCCTCAAGGACACCTGGGATCGCTTAACTCCTTTAGCAGGTGAGCAGCGCGTCATGGTTGTAACCGGCCGTGCACACCGCGCCGCCGTTGAAGAACAGCTCCCCGAGCTCGCAGATCTCAACGTGGTGCTGGAAAGCGAGCCTCGTGACTCTTCGGCTGCCATTGGACTTGCCGCCGCCATTTTGGAGAAGCGCGAGCCTGGCGTCATCATCGGTTCCTTCGCTGCTGACCACGTAATCAAGGGAACCCGGTTCTTCAATATGGCCGTCGCCGAAGCCGTCGAAGCGGCCCGTGCCGGCTTCATTGCCACCATCGGAATCGTTCCCACCGAGCCTGCCATCGGATTTGGCTATATCCACGCAACGGAAGAAACCGAGCTGGAAGGTGCCCCTTCAGCGCTCAAGGTGGATTCGTTCGTGGAAAAGCCCAACGCACACACTGCTGAGGAATATGTCGAAAGTGGCGACTACCTGTGGAACGCGGGCATGTTCATCACCAAGGCTTCTGTGCTCTTGGAAGAACTAGCCAAGACACAACCAGAACTCCATGCGGGTGTAGTCGCGCTCGCCGAGGTCTGGGATGACCACGCCAAGCGTGGACCTGCCGTGGACAAGATTTGGCCGACTCTCAAGAAGATCGCCATCGACTACGCCGTGGCAGAACCTGCGGCAGCTGCTGGAAAGCTCGTCGTCATTCCGGGTGAGTTCGACTGGGATGACGTGGGGGACTTTGCCTCGATTGCCAAGCTGCACTCCTCTGGTTACAAGAAGGACCTCGCCATCTTGGGCGAAGGTGCTCGTGTTCTCTCCGATGCTTCCTCGGGAATCCTCATTACCGACACCGGTCGCACCATCGCACTTGTCGGCGTGAAGGACATCGTGGTTGTTGACACTCCTGATGCTCTGCTGGTCACCACCACTGCCAATGCGCAGAAGGTGAAGTCTGTGGTGGATGCCCTGCGCATCTCCGGTCGCGACGACGTTCTTTAACACTTACCCAACCTCCTCTTGAAAGAAACCAATGTCTACTGAATACGTAATTGATGGCGTCGACGTGCGTACCCTGCCCAAGATCTCTCTGCACGATCACCTTGATGGCAGTCTGCGCCCCGCCACCATCATTGAGCTGGCAGAGGCAGAAGGTATTGAACTGCCTGTTCTGGATGCTGAAGGTTTAGGTCAGTGGTTTGCCGACCAGTCCAACTCGGGCTCCCTCGTGGAATACCTCAAGACCTTTGATCTGACCTGTGCTGTGATGCAGACCCGTGAAGGACTGACCCGCGTTGCCCGCGAGTCTGTCATTGACCTCGCCAACGATGGCGTGATCTATGGAGAGCTGCGCTGGGCACCAGAGCAACATCTCACCAAGGGCCTCACGCTGGACCAGGTCGTGGAGTATGTCCAAGAAGGAATTGAGCAGGGCATTGAAGATGCCGCTGCCGAAGGCAAGACCATCCGCATCGGTCAGCTCATCACCGCGATGCGTCACGCAGACCGCAGTCTTGAGATTGCGCAACTCGCCGTGCGCCACCGCGACAACGGTGTCGTGGGCTTCGACATCGCCGGAGCTGAATTGGGCTTCCCCGCGTCCAAACACCAGGCAGCCTTCGACTACCTCGCGAGCGAATACTTCCCTGTCACCATCCACGCCGGTGAAGCAGATGGCATTGCCAGTATTGAAAGCGCCATCTATGACGGCCGCGCACTTCGTTTAGGTCACGGCGTGCGCTTGGCAGAGGACGTGAGCATTGATGGCTCCGATGCCAATGCCACCTTCGTTTCACTCGGTGTTCTTTCCCAGTGGGTGAAGGACCGTGGCATCACGCTCGAGCTTTCACCTTCGTCGAACCTTCAGACCGGTGCTATCGCGGCATGGGGCGACGACATCATGGATCACCCCTTTGACTTGCTCTATCAACTCGGCATGACAGTCACGGTGAACTCAGACAACCGCCTCCAAAGCGGAACCTCACTGTCTCGTGAATTGTGGTTGGTGGCAGACGCCTTTGCCTATGGCCTGGCTGATCTGGAAACCTTCCAGCAGAATGCGGCTGCGTCTGCTTTCCTTCCTCTGGAAGACCGTGAAGCGCTCGCCGATGCCATCACGGATGGCTTCGTTGAAGCCGTTCAGCTCGCGCGCTAAATACGTTCGAGGATCTTTGCCAGTAAATCGCTGACGCGAGGTTCTGCTTTCGTGCCTGCCTCAAGCACCTCTTTGTGGGACAGAGGAGTGGGGGAGATTCCTGCAGCCTGGTTGGTAATGAGGGAAAGCCCCAGCACATCCATCCCTGCTTGCCGGGCAGCCATGGCCTCAAGCGCAACAGAGGCACCCACCATGTCGGCACCTTGGCCGCGGAGCATCTGAACTTCTGCAGCCGTTTCATATTGCGGCCCAGGAACCTGTGCGAGAACACCTTCCCCCAGGGAAGGGTCCACACTCTTGGCGAGTTCTCGTAGGGCGGGTGTGTAGACGTTGGTCATGTCGATGAAGGTAGCCCCTTCAATCGGGGTGGTTCCGGTGAGGTTGAGGTGGTCCTTGATGAGCACCGGAGTTCCTGGCTGCCAAGCGGGACGGATGCCTCCTGCGCCATGAGTGAGCACCATGGTCTTTGCGCCTGCCGCAGCCGCCGTGCGCACGCTATGCACTACGCGGCGAACAAACCCTTGCGCTCCTCGGCCTTCATAAAGGTGTGTGCGGGCACCAATCACCAACAGACGCTTGTTGCTGGGAAGAATCACACTGCGAATGGTGCCCAGGTGTCCAGCAATGCCTGAGGCACTGAAGCCTGTGATTTCTTCGGCGGGGATTTCCTCGGTGGTTTTGCCAATCACGTCCACGACGGCGCCCCAGCCAGAACCCAAGGTGAGGGCGATGTCGTGGTGGCCGATGCCGGTGGCAACGGCAATCTCAAAGGCGGCCTGCTTGGCTATTTCAGCAGGATCTTGGGAAGGGTCTTCCAGTGGGTTGAAACCCCACTCACCTGCGTTCGACATACGCCAAGCCTATTGCTCACGTAGTGCGAGAATAAGGGCATGGCTTTTGAGTTTGAACGCAAGCAGCGCATTGCAATTTTGGGGGGTGGCCCCGGTGGCTACGAAGCAGCACTGGCAGCAGCCCAGCTCGGAGCAGAAGTAACCCTCATTGAACGCTCGGGTGTGGGCGGCTCAGCCGTTCTCACCGATGTTGTTCCTTCCAAGACCCTCATCGCCACCGCCGAGTTCACCTCCACACTGGAACGCTCGGATGAGCTCGGTGTGCAGTACTTCGTCAAGGGTGACGACGGTAAAGCCCGCAAGCCTGAAGTCTCCATCAACCTTGCCACCGTGAACAAGCGTCTCTTAGGGCTAGCTCACGACACATCTGAAGACATGCAAAAGGCTCTCAAGAAGGCTGGTGTGAACTTCATTCCCGGCCACGGTCGCCTTGATGGCACTCACGCTGTGATTGCTGCCACGGGTCCTGGTGGAACTGATTTTGACCGCATCGAAGCAGACACCATCATTGTCTCCGTCGGGGCAAGCCCTCGTGTTCTCGACACCGCCAAGCCTGATGGTGAGCGCATCCTCACCTGGACACAGCTCTATAACTTGACCGAACTACCTGAGCACATGATCGTGGTCGGTTCGGGTGTGACCGGTGCGGAGTT
>NZ_JAVWTF010000032.1:0-21705 GCF_036667855.1 Aurantimicrobium sp.
AGCAGCGCCTGGAGATCAACTACTTCGCCGCGGCCTGCCTCATGCCACGTTCACGGTCGGTGGCGTTCCTGCAGAATGCCAAGAAGGACCGCAATATTGCCATTGAAGACTTCCGCGACGCCTTTGGCGTGACACACGAAGCTGCAGCGTTGCGATTCACTAACCTTGCAACCGAACATCTTGGTCTGCGTACCCACTTCCTGCGCGTGAACCAGGGCGAGGGTATTTTTCGTGGCTATGCCAACGACGGTCTGCGCATCCCGGCAGACGCCAACGGGTCTATCGAAGGTCAGGTGGTCTGCCGGAAGTGGCCTGCACGTGTGGCATTTGAGCGCACCAACCGAACCAACGAGTTCTACCAATACACCGACACCCCGGGTGGAACCTTCTGGGACTCCACCCAGACCGGAACCGGTGAGAAGGAAGTCTTCTCGATTAGCGTCGGCGTTCCCTTCGACGACGCCAAGTGGTTCCGTGGACGCGACACAGACAACCGCGAAGTTTCCACCTGCCCCAATGAGAACTGCTGCAAGGTTCCCGCCGAAGATCTGACCAACCGCTGGTCAGGCAAGGCATGGCCCAGTGCGCGTATGCACGCGCACGTGCTCTCTCCCCTGCCGTCTGGAACCTTCCCCGGCGTGGATGACAACGAGCTCTTTGCCTTCCTCGAGCGCCACGCTAACGCCGGCGCCTAGGCTAGAACTATGGCCAGAGTCAGCATGCGCACAATTTTTCGATCCGAACGCTATGCCGCCATCTCGTTGGCCGCAGCTGCCGTTCTCGGTTTAGTACTGGCCAATTCTGTTGCCGCCCCTGGCCTGATCGAACTCTTCGCTAGCCACATCGGTCTTCCTGCACTCGAGCTCGACCTCAGCATCGGACACTGGGTGACCGACGGTCTTCTGGTCATCTTCTTCTTTATCGTGGCGGTCGAGCTCCGCCACGAACTCACCGTCGGAGAACTCAACTCGGTCAAACATGCATTGGCTCCGGGCATCGCCGCCGTGGGCGGTGTGGTTCTTCCTGCTGCGCTGTATCTCGCCATTGCTGGACCTGACTTTGCCCAAGGTTGGCCGATCCCCACGGCAACAGATATTGCCTTTGCGCTCGGTCTGATTGCTTTGGTGGGTCGCGGGCTTCCTGGACGTATTCGTGTCTTCTTGCTCGCCTTGGCCGTGCTCGATGACCTCATCGCGATTGTCATCATCGCGGTGTTCTTTAGTCACAGCATCGATTTCTTGGCCCTCGGCATGGCCGTTGTTGCGGTTTATCTGTTCCGATTTATTGGCTGCCAAGGTCGCATCAACAACGCAACTATTCGAACCACTTTGCTCATTATCGTTGCCCTCTTCGCCTGGTATTTCACGGTGCTCTCTGGCGTTCACGCCACCATTGCCGGTGTTGCCCTAGGTCTGGTGTTGAACCCCCGCCTCGCTCAGCAGGCAGCGCACGCACTGCAGCCGGTGACCAATGCGGTGATCTTGCCGCTGTTCGCCTTTGCCTCAGCTCTGGTGCTCATCCCCGCTGTCTCACCAACTGAACTCAGCCCTGCATTCTGGGGTATTGCTGTGGGACTACCCGTGGGCAAGATCATCGGCATCATGATTGCCGGCAGCATCGTGGCACTGATAGCCAAGCGTGGCGAGGCCACCGAGACACTCATTCGCGGCTGGGACTTGCTCACCGTCGCTGCCGTTGCCGGCATTGGGTTCACGGTGTCACTGCTCATGAATGAGCTAGCTTTTGCCGGCAATGACGCTATCCGCGATGAGGGCGTGCTGGCAGTACTGGTCGGATCAGCAGTTGCGATCGCGGTTGGTGGCAGTTTGGTTAGCTGGCGCTCTCGCCACTATCGGAAGCAGCACTAACTTCAGGTTTTGCTAGCGGGAAGATGGCATCGAGTAGATTGCCGGTCCAGGCAATGAGATCCGCATCTTCTGGCAGGGGCACCGTTATAACCCGAGCAGCTGGAACATACTTCGCTCCCGGATACATCCTGGCCAGTCTCACCTGAATCGAGTCGGGTAGATCTGCAGGAGTAATGCGCAGGTTAGAGCCCATGACGACGACTTCACTCAGGCTCGACTGGTGAGCACGTCGTCGCAAGCGTGAGATGGAGATGAGGTTGTGCACCTGAGCAGGAGGCTCACCATAGCGGTCGGTAAGTTCTTCCAGGACCTGATCTATCTGCTCTTCACGAGAAAGCGGGCCACTAGCCACAGAGAGCTTTTGATAGGCCTCAAGGCGCAGTCGTTCACTGTCGACGTAGTCGTCAGGGATGCGCGCATCGACGGGAAGCTCGAGGCGAAGCTCCGTCTGGCCTTCGGCGACGTCGCCGCGGAAGGCTGAGACGGCTTCGCCAATCATGCGCAGGTAGAGGTCAAAGCCCACGCCAGCGATGTGGCCAGACTGTTCCCCGCCGAGTAGGTTTCCTGCTCCACGAATCTCAAGGTCTTTGAGCGCAATCTGAATACCCGAGCCCAGCTCGTTATTCATCGCGAGCGCGTTGAGACGATCGTGAGCTGTTTCGCTCAGTGGCGTGGTCTCGTCATAGAAGAGATAGGCATAGGCGCGTTCGCGCCCACGGCCCACGCGACCACGAAGCTGGTGGAGTTGGCTCAGTCCATACTTATCTGCCCTGTCCACAATCAAGGTGTTGGCATTGGCAATGTCAAGACCGGTCTCGATGATGGTGGTGGAGACCAACACGTCAAACTTGCGTTCCCAGAAGTCGATAATGACTTGCTCAAGCTGGTGCTCAGTGAGCTGACCGTGAGCAACACCCACGCGTGCTTCGGGAACGAGCTCTGCAATCTGCGCAGCAACCCGGTTGATGCTGGAGACACGGTTGTGAACGAAGAACACCTGACCTTCACGCAGAATCTCGCGACGAATAGCGGCAGCTGCCTGCTTCTCTGAATAGGGACCCACGAAGGTGAGGATGGGATGACGATCTTCTGGCGGGGTGGCCAGGGTAGACATTTCTCGAATGCCCGTGACGGCCATTTCGAGCGTGCGAGGGATGGGCGTGGCACTCATGGCCAGAATGTCGACATTGGTCTTGAGTTTCTTCAGTGCATCCTTGTGCTCCACACCAAAGCGCTGCTCTTCATCGATGATGACGAGCCCTAAGTCTTTGAAAGTGACGCCTTGCGCCAAGAGACGGTGGGTTCCAATGACCACGTCGACGGTGCCATCAGCCATGCCCGCCAAGGTTTCCTTGGCTTCCTTATCTGTTTGGAAGCGGCTGAGAGCTCGCAAGTGAACAGGGAATCCCGCGAAGCGTTCTTGGAAGGTCTCAAAGTGTTGCTTCACCAGCAGCGTGGTGGGCACCAAGATGGCTACTTGCTTGCCATCTTGTACTGCCTTGAACGCTGCGCGAACCGCGATCTCTGTCTTACCAAAGCCCACGTCACCCGAGATGAGGCGGTCCATGGGGATGGCTCGCTCCATGTCTGCTTTGACTTCATCGATGGTGGTGAGCTGATCTACGGTCTCGACATAGGGGAAGGCTTCTTCGAGCTCGCGTTGCCACGGCGTATCGGGGCTGAAAGAGAATCCTCGGCTGGCCATGCGCGCGCTATAGAGCTTGACCAGTTCAACGGCAATGTCGCGAACAGCTTTACGGGCCTTGGACTTTGCCTGACCCCAGTCGCTGCCACCCATCTTGGACAGGGCAGGTGCTTCCCCGCCCACATAACGTGTGAGCTGGTCGAGCTGATCGGTGGGGACATAGAGCTTGTCGCCGGGATAGCCGCGCTTGCTGGGGGCATATTCAATGACGAGGTATTCACGGGTGGTCTTCACGGCATTACGACCACCGGAGGACACCTCGCGCTGAACGAGCTCGAGGAACTTACCAATACCGTGAGTCTCGTGAACCACGATGTCGCCTGCTTCAAGCTTGAGCGGATCCACCACATTCTTGCGGCGGCTCGCCAACTTGCGTGGTGCTCGGGCGTCATAACCGGCAGCACGGCCATAGAACTCTGCCTCAGAGATGACAGCTAGCTTGGCTTCCTCAAGCTCGAAGCCAGCCTCCACCGAGGCCTGAACGAGATATGCCACCGCAGGTTCGAGCTCGCCAGGAAGCTCCGCGACCATGCGCGCAGCAAGGTTACGTTCAGAAAGAACCTGTCCTGCTCGTTCAACAAGACCATGGCCTTCGGCCGCCACAATGACGGTCCAGTCCTGTTTGAGCAGAGCCTCCACGTGATCAACAGCACCATCCACATTGCCCGCAAACGTGGGCACAGCTTTGGCGTGGATGCGAATCGCCAAGATCTCATCGAGATCGAGTTCTTCCGGCAACGGTTCTGATGCATCAGGTCCGTGCTGGAATGCACTGAATGTCCACCAAGCACCACCGGAATAATGTGTGCGCAGTTCTGTCACGGTGAGGAAGTCACCGGCCGAGAGGTCAATCGGTGACTGTGCTCCAGCACTGGCGGCATTCCATGCCGCATGCAGGAATTCTCGGTTGGTCTCAGTGAGGTTAATCGCACGCGTGGCAATGCGCTCAGGAGAAAGCAGCGCAACCGCAGCGCCTTGAGGAAGGTAGTTCGTGATGGGAACCAGGCGATCCACGAGTGCAGGAGTCAACGACTCCATACCCTCCACGGCAATACCTTCGGCAATCTTGGAGAGCATCTGGTTGATGCCCGGGAACTCGTGTTCCATTTCCCGGGCACGTTGACGAACCGGTGCGGTCAGCAGAAGTTCACGGCTCGGTGGCAAAGCAATGTTCGGAATGTCACCGTCCAGCGATCGCTGGTCGGCAACAGAGAAAGCCCGAATGGAATCCACTTCATCACCGAAGAAGTCCACACGAATGGGGTGGTCGGCAACAGGTGGGAACACATCCAAGATGCCACCGCGCACGGCAAACTCTCCACGGCGGGTGACCATGTCCACGCGCACATATGCGAGATCAACCAGCTGGGCCGCAATGGCCATCAAGTCATTGCCCCTGCTTCCCACGTTCAATGCAATGGGTTCCACGTCTCCGAGGTTGTCAGCAATGGGCTGCAGAGCACCACGGACAGAGGTGATCAAGACAAGAGGGTGGGAACCATCCCAGTCACGCATCTGGCGCAGGGCTTCGAAACGGCGACCGACGATTTCAGGGCTGGGTGACAAGCGCTCATGAGGAAGCGTTTCCCACGCTGGGAAGTCACAGAGCTGGGCATGGGGCATCAAGCTTGAGAGTGCAGCGGCCAGTCGTTCTGCCTCACGGTTGGTGGCGGTGACCGCCAGTACCGCAGGTGGCAGTCCTGCCGAGATACGTGCGTCAATCAGTGCCGAGAGAAGCGGGGCATTGAGGCCTTCAACGACGGAGAAATCAGCATCTTTGTTGGCGTAGCTGAGGGCGTCAGCGATATTTGGGGTGCGCGAAAGGGCGCGCGAAAGCCCCTGAAATACCATGAGGTTAGTCTAGGGCGCTCACCAGAGTGTGGCAGCCTCAGCGAGCTGCTCTGCTGTGCAGTTTCGAGTGTAAGCACCGGTGCTGTAGCCCAATTTCACGATTGTGGCACAGTCTGCCATCCACTCCACCGGCATTGAACCGGTCTGACCTGGCACAAGAGCGTTGTAGGCGGTCATGATGGAAGGGCCGTATTTCCACCACTGCCGAGCGTGGGCGGCTTCGTGCACGAGTACTGACACACCAACACTGTTGGAGTAACGCTCAGTTAATGAGCTATCCAGCGTGATAGGGACACGATCGGTATTGGAACCGTTGAGATTAACCGTGGCAAACCCGCAGAGATAAACATTGGCGCCAAACTGTCTGGCACACATTCCGTTATCCCAGACGACATAAGAGTTGGGAGCAAGTGCGGTGACATACGCTTCCGCACTAAACCCTTGTGTGACCGGTGCCGCTGCCGCCGCTGTGACGGGAGGAGCTGGAGCTGTGGGGGTTGTTGAACCACCGGTTTGTTCAAGAGTCTGCGCTTGAGCTGCACGACGTGCTGCTGCCGCAGCCTGAGCAGCAGCAGCAGCTTCGGCAGCTGCCTGTTCTGCCGCAATGCGATCCTGTTCCGCTTGCCACGCAGCTTGAGCTGCTTGAACATTTTGAATGCCACCGCCAAGCGCCATCACTGCTTTGACCAGAGCATCAACACTGGTGGTGTCACTGTCTTGCACTTCTTGAGCGCGCAGCTGCTGGCCATAAGGCCACAACACATCCAGTGGTGCTGGGGTCTTGAGGGACGAGACAGATGCCTTGAGTTTGACCAGCTGTGCTTTCTGGAGCTTGAGTGTTTGTTGTGCCTGAGTAATGGACTTCTCAAGTGCTTGGCGCGATGCTTCGTCGAGAACCTTGCCACTGGAATCCTTGAGGATGTTCTGGGCATTCGTAATGGCCAGTTCCAGATCCGCAGCACGCTGCGTGACCGCCGTGACCTTCTCATTTCCTGAGGCCAGGGTGTCAAACAGCACTGCTTGGGCGCTTTGTTGCGTGGTGACGTAGTTTGTTCCCACCACAACGGCAGTGCTGATGACCAGCACTGTGCTGACTGCCAGTGCGGCAATCATCTGAACTCGTGGTGAAAACTTCACGGCTTAAGGGTATCCAGAAGAAGCTTTAAGCCTGCTGAGAGCTTAGGCAGGGGAATTGAAACGCTGTTGAGCGGCAAGGATGCCCTCTTCTGCGATGGTTTCCACTGCATCAGTGGCGTGAGCCAAGACGTGAGGCAAAATCTCTCGTTCGGACGAGTTGAAGTTCGACAGCACAAAGTCAGCGGCATCCTGACGTCCGGGAGGACGTCCAATGCCAATGCGCACACGATTGAATTCATTGGTGCCGATGGCAGCGATGATGTCGCGCAGTCCGTTGTGACCACCGTGGCCACCGTTGCTCTTGAGTCGGATCACATCGAAGCCGATGTCGAGCTCGTCGTGCAGAACGATCAAGTTGGCGGGTTCAACGCCATAGAACTTCAGCAGGTTAGCTACTGGGCCACCCGAGAGATTCATAAAAGTATTGGGCTTGGCAATGACGAGCTTGGGGCCTCCGGGGCGCACCCAACCTTCTGCTACCAAGGCATTAGCTTTGTGTGACTTGAACGTCGCACCGATGTCGCTGGCTAACTGCGACACAGCCATCTGGCCCACGTTGTGGCGATGACCGGCGTAGTCGGGCCCGGGGTTACCGAGCCCGACTACAAGCCAGGTTGTGCTCAATTGAGTGATTACTCAGCAGCCTCAGCTGCAGCAGCTGCACCGGAGAGCTCAGCGTCAGCGAGTGCTTTTGCCTTCTCTGCTTCGTGCTGCTCAGCGTGAATTTCTGCCTTGTGCTCTGCGTGAGCTGCTTCGTCAGCGAGCTCAGCTGCCAGCTCTTCGCCTGACTCTGCAGAATCCTTAGCCGATGCTGCGTGAACGTGAACAACGAGGCGAGTGGACTCACCATCGATGGTTGCGTCTGCAGGAAGGTCGAGGTCTGCGAAGGTCACCTTGAAGCCAGGAGCCTTGCCATCGATGTTGATCTCGATGAACTCTGGGATGTGAGTTGCTTCTGCGAGGAGAGGAACAGCCTTAGCGTCAAGCTCGAGAACTGCACCAGCCTGCTGAGTTCCCACGATGTGAAGAGGAACGTTAACAACGACCTTCTCACCCTTGGTAACAACAACGAGGTCAATGTGCTCGATGATCTGACGTACGGGGTCCTTCTGAACATCCTTCACGAGAGTCAGCTGGCTCTTGCCATCGATCTGCAGGTCGAGGATTGCGTTCTTCTTGCGGAGAAGAAGAGTTACCTGACGAGCAGGAACTGCAACGTGAATGACCTCTGCACCGTGACCGTAAACAACAGCAGGGATCTGACCTGCAACACGGAGACGGCGAGCAAAGCCCTTACCGAACTGGGTACGTACCTCTGCGGGTACCTTGTTATCAACTTCAGCCATGATGGCCTCCTTATCTAGAGGCCGTGGCCTCAATCGTTATTTCAACTCGAACGCATGTCAGCGTGAGGAAACGGCGAGAGCCACATTCCACCGCGTCGATAACGGATATCCAAGAGATATCCCTCGCCGAAGTACCTCTTTACTGTAGCGGGAAAGGCGTAACAGCGCGAAATCGGGCAAAAAGAGCAATCTGTGGTCGGGTACGATTGAACAAGAGACGTAATTCATTATGAGACGACTGAATACCTCTTACTTTTCCCATTTTTTCTTTTCTTTCAGCTAGGAGACGCATTCGTGAGCGCGAAGGCAAACATCGGAGTCGTTGGACTCGCCGTTATGGGTTCAAACTTGGCACGCAACCTCGCCAGCCGCGAAGGCAACACTGTTGCCGTCTACAACCGCTCTTTTGCTCGCACCGAGCAGCTCATCACCGAACACCCCGAAGCAGGCTTCATCGCTTCTGAGACCATCGATGACTTCGTTGCGTCACTAGCCAAGCCACGCACCGCCATCATCATGGTTCAGGCCGGCGCCGGAACCGACGCTGTGATCAGCCAGCTCACTGAGCGTTTTGAACCAGGTGACATCATCGTTGACGGTGGTAACGCACTCTTCACTGACACTCTTCGCCGCGAAGCTGCTATCTCCCCCACTGGCATTCACTTCGTTGGTGCCGGTATTTCCGGTGGTGAAGAGGGCGCGCTCAAGGGTCCCAGCATCATGCCTGGTGGATCTGCCGAGTCTTACAAGACTCTTGGCCCCATTCTTTCTTCCATTGCAGCTGTTGCTGAGGGCGAACCTTGTGTAACGCACGTGGGCACCGACGGTGCTGGTCACTTCGTGAAGATGATTCACAATGGTATTGAATACGCAGACATGCAGCTCATTGCAGAGGCTTATGACCTGCTGCGCAACATCGGTGGCTTCTCTCCTGCCGAGATCGCAGACATCTTCACCGAATGGAACAAGGGCGAGCTCGAGTCCTACCTCATCGAAATCACCGCTGAGGTTCTCAAGCAGGTTGACGCCAAGACTGGCAAGCCACTGGTTGACGTCATCCTTGACGAGGCTGGCTCGAAGGGCACCGGCGTCTGGACCGTTCAGACCTCGCTGAACTTGGGCGTTCCTGTCTCCGGTATCGCTGAAGCCGTATTCGCTCGTTCGCTATCTTCTCAGCGCGCACAGCGCGACGCTGCCAATAACCTTCCTGCAGACACCGTGGACTACAACGTTGCAGACAAGGCAGCATTCGTTGAAGACGTACGCCGCGCACTCTACGCATCGAAGATTGTTGCCTACGCACAGGGCTTCGACGCGATTCGCGCCGGTGCTAAGGAATACAACTGGAACATCGACTTGGGCGCTGTGTCCAAGATCTGGCGCGGTGGTTGCATCATTCGTGCACAGTTCCTCAACCGCATTGCTGAGGCCTACGGCAAGGACGCAAACCTGCTGTCCCTCCTGCTTGATGGCTACTTCACCGACGCTGTTGCCAAGTCACTGGGCGCATGGCGTCGAATCGTGGCTGGCGCATCACTGGCTGGATACCCCATCCCCGCATTCGCTTCCTCGCTGTCCTACTACGACGGTCTGCGTGCTGAGCGTCTTCCTGCTTCTGTTGTTCAGGGTCAGCGTGACTTCTTCGGTGCTCACACCTACAAGCGCATTGATATGCCTGGCACCTTCCACACCCTGTGGTCTGGTGACCGCACCGAAATTGAAGCTGAGCCCAGCACCCACTAATCCGATTGCGGGAATTCCCTCCCCCGCTCAAAGGAGACATCCATGAGTGATCGCATTGTGGTCATCGGTGAGGCACTGATTGACCTCATCCAGCAAGCAGATGGCAGCTACCAGGCAAAGCCTGGTGGTGCTCCAGCAAATGTGTCTATTGCCCTGGCTCGCTTAGGCGCCAACGTCAGCTTCGCTGGCCGTATGAGCAACGACAAGTTCGGCCAGAAGCTCCACGACTGGCTTTCTCCAGAGAAGATTGACCTCTCCCTAGTTGAGCGCACCAGCGACCCCACGTCCCTTGCTGTGGCATCCCTGGATGACCAGGGGAAGGCTAGCTACAGCTTCTATCTCAAGGGAACAGCAGACTGGGGCTGGACCCTGGGTGCTTTCGTTCACCTCGAGGTGGAGCCCCCAGCAGCTCTCGTGATTGGTTCCGTCGCTACTGCGATTGAACCCGGTGCTTCGGTGATTGAGAACCTCGCTGGTCACCTGCACTCTACTGAGAACTCCACTGTCATCATTGACCTCAATATCCGCCCAGGCCTCGGCTTTGAGCGCGAGAACGAGACGGTGCGCGTGGAGCGTCAGATCAAGCTCGCACATATCGTGAAGGCATCTGACGATGACCTGGCCTGGCTCTACCCCGACCGCTCCCCTGTTGACACCGCACGCCTGTGGGCTAGCGCAGGTCACCACGTGATCATGACTCGTGGTGCTGATGGCGCAACCCTATTCACCCCCACCGGTGACACCGTCAGCGTGAAAGCTCCTGTGATTGAACTCGTCGACACCGTTGGTGCTGGTGACTCTTTCCTCGGCGCAACTCTCTATGGCCTTCAGCAGCGTGGTGCACTCGGCGGTAACGCTGAAGAACTCCTGAGCAAAGTCACCCTGGATGAGTGGATTGACCTGCTCACACTTGCAGCTGAGGTTGGCGCTATCACCTGTTCACGTGCAGGGTGTAACCCACCCACGCTCGCCGAACTAGGCTTGTAAACCTGATGCTGACCACCCAAGTTCTGATTACCCAGGGCATCCTGCTCGGGTGCGTGCTGTTGGGCTGGTTCGCCGGTGGCCTCATTCACAAGTTCGCCGATAAGCGCTTCACAGAAGGTGACCTCAAAGGTCACGAACTTGGTCGCCTCTCCGACACACTTGCCTTTGTTGGTGGCGCGGTAGGTATTCTGCTGGGTCTGCTGCTCAGCTTTGCTGTTGCTGACTTTGATGCCACTAAAGGCAGCATCCAGTCCATGGGACGCACGAGCCTCACCATTTTCTCTGCCACAGAATCCTTAGCAGAGGAGCAGCGAGTTGAGATTCGCCGCGATGTGGCATGCGCATTGCGTTCGAGTGTGAATAACGACTGGGAGGCCATCGGCAACGGCGACCGCGGTGGGTCACCCATTACTACTGAATGGCTCCTCAAACTGAATTCAGATGTTGCACATGCAGATTTGAGCACAATTCAGCAACAGCAGAATTTTCCAATCCTGGCATCTAGTGTTGCAGAGCTGACAAGTGCACGTGAAGAACTAGTCATGGGCAACTCTGCTCTGATTCCTTTTGTGGTCTGGCTCGTGATCTATTTCTCAGCCTTTGTCATGACGGCACTTCTGGCCATGCATTTGGCAGACCGTAAGCTCCTTGCGCGCATCTCTGCAGCAATGTCGTGGGGCATGCTGGCGGTTATCCTCTTTGCACTCACCGTGCTGGATGCACCGCTCGCACCCGTCTTAGGAACTCCAACGCTGGAGCCACTTCCTCTTCAGGAGACACTGCAGGTCCTCGAAGAGTCTTTCCCGCACAGCACTATATGGGCAGACTGCCCGCCTTCAGCGAAAAACTAACTAGCTCAACCAGTTCTCTACGCGAAGTCCGGGAACGCGTTCAAATTCACGAACATTTGCAGTAATTAGAGTGAGTTTTCGGGCTCGAGCTTGGCCTGCTATGCACACATCAAATGGGCCAATAGGCGTCCCTGCACGTCGTAATTCGGCGCGAAGCATTCCAGTTTCAAACGCGTCTGCTGCAGTAAATTCGAAGATAGGGAAAATGCTCAACAAAGATTTCGTCTTGATCAAATTTGGTTCAATGTGAGTTGATCGGGCCACTCCGTAATACATCTCCATCACTGCGATGGAAGAAACACCCGAATCTGACATCACAGATTGAACACGCTCAGCAAGTTCAAGATCACCGTGACGGTCAAGATGAATAAGGATGTTCGTATCAAAGAGGTAACCCACTATTCGAATATCCCTTCTTCGTCTTCAGGCATGGGGGGCTGATCCCTGTCAACCATGAAGTCCGAAGTGAAATGTGGACCGGTTTGAATCCAGGCAACGAGACTTTGCCCCTTAGGGGCAATAACTCGGGTTTCACCCTGAATGAAAATGTCTACCTCGGTTACTTCTAAAGGAAACGCGACGTCCTTGGGTAACCGCACCGCTTGGGTTGTGTTGTTGTAGAAGATTTTGCTTGAAGTCATCAGCTTCTCCTTGTATATGTTGTAAGTATATACAAGCTCTTGTGTCATCACCATAGGCACAAAATACGTAACCCGTGCATGACAAATACCTCTGAACTTCAGAGCGGTTGAAATCCCCAGTCCAGAGAGGACTGTGAAGAACTAGTGCTTAGGCAGCGCCATCGAACATCGAGGTGACAGAACCCTCTTCGAATACTTCGTGAATAGCGCTAGCCAATAGCGGCGCAATGGGAAGAATAGTGAGCTTCTCGAAGCGCTTCTCTTCAGGAACGGGAAGAGTGTCAGTGACGACAACAGCGCTGATGAACTCAGACTGCAGAATCTCGCATGCAGGATCTGAGAAGACTGCGTGGGTGGCGGCAACGACAACACCGATAGCACCATTGGCAACAAGAGCTTCGGCTGCCTTCACGATGGTGCGACCGGTGTCGATCATGTCGTCAACGAGGAGACAGACCCGGCCAGAAACTTCACCTACGATTTCGTGGACGGTGACCTGGTTGTGAACCTTAGGGTCACGACGCTTGTGAATGATGGCCAGAGGAGCACCGAGCTTCTCACTCCAGATGTCCGCAACGCGAACGCGGCCCATATCTGGTGACACCACGGTCAATGTTGCCGGGTCCAGCTGGGCACGGAAGTGCTCCAGCAGAACAGGCATCGCGAAGAGGTGGTCCACTGGGCCATCGAAGAAGCCCTGGATCTGTGCTGCGTGAAGGTCAACGCTCATGATGCGGTCTGCGCCAGCAGTCTTGAACAGGTCAGCCATCAGACGAGCAGAGATGGGCTCGCGGCCACGGCCCTTCTTGTCTTGACGAGCGTAGGGGTAGAAGGGGGCAACAACGGTGATGCGCTTGGCTGATGCACGCTTGAGTGCATCAATCATGATCAACGTCTCCATCACCCATTCGTTGATGGGAGCAGTGTGAGACTGAACCACGAAGACATCAGCGCCACGAACGCTGTCGTCATAACGGGCATAGATTTCACCGTTGGCGAAGGTGCGCAGATCAGTACCCGAGACATGAGTCTTCAGCTCTGCAGCAACGTCAGTCGCCAGCTGAGGGTGAGCACGTCCACTCACAATTACGAGCTTCTTCTTTGTCGGCACTGATAGTTCGGACACTGAAGGCCTTTCGGGTGGGGTGACTCGTAATGGAGGGTGTTACTTGGCCTCGTCAGCAGCCTTGGCTGCTGCGGTGCCGGGACGGTTGGCTTGAACCCAGCCGTCCATATTGCGCTGGGGAGCAACATTAATGGCGAGAGCACCAGCTGGGACATCCTTACGGATGACTGCACCGGCGCCACTATATGCTCCATCGCCAATACTAATTGGCGCAACGAACGTGTTGTGAGAGCCAGTTCTCACGTGAGAACCCACGGTGGTGTGGCTCTTGGTCACGCCGTCGTAGTTAGCGAAGATGGTGCCCGCACCAATGTTGCTTTCTTCACCGATGGTGGCATCTCCCACGTAGGACAGGTGAGGAACCTTGCTGCCCTTGCCGATGCGTGCATTTTTCGTCTCAACGAAAGTGCCGATCTTGCCGGAGGCTTCGAGGTAGGTTCCTGGGCGCAGGTAAGAGAAAGGGCCAACCGAAGCACCAGCACCGATGACCGACAAAGTCGCATCGGTGCGCTTGATCACAGCACCCTCGCCCACCTCAGTGTCGAGCAGGGTGGTGTCAGGGCCGATCACAGCACCGGTCTCCACCACAGTTGCACCGAGGAGCTGCGTTCCTGGCTTGATCTCCACATCAGGAGCGAGCTGAACCTGGATATCGATCCACGTAGAAGCAGGGTCGGTGATGGTCACACCGGCAAGCTGCCAGCCGCGCACAATCAAACCGTTGAGCAGACCTGCAGCACGAGAAAGCTGTGCACGGTCGTTGATTCCTTCGACCTTCCAGGAGTCCAAGATTTCAACGGCAGCAACAGTTGCCCCAGCCTGGCGAAGCAGACCAATCACATCGGTAATGTATTTCTCACCCTGAGCGTTGTCGAGAGTGAGGTTGCTCAACTGCGCACGAAGCTCAGGAGCTGAGAAGACATAAATACCGGCGTTGATTTCCTTGATGGCCAGTTCATCCTGGTTGGCGTCCTTGTGCTCAACGAGCTTCTCCAAGTTGCCATCTACAGAACGAATCACACGACCGTAACCGGTGGCGTCATCGAGGATGGTCGAGAGCACCGTTGCTGCTGCCTGTGCATCACGGTGCTGGTTGATCAAACCCTGCAGGGTTTCTGCATCCAGCAGAGGAACGTCACCGTTGACCACAAGCACGTCACCGGCGAAGCCCGCAGGGAGAGCTGCAACAGCGAGCTCTACAGCGCGGCCAGTGCCGGGAACTTCGTCCTGGTCCACAATGATGCTCTCGGGCAGGTCAACTTCAATGACCTCCACCAAGCGATCACGTTCGTGACGAACGACGGAGACGACGTGTGCAGCGTTCAGTTCGCGAGCTGTTGCGAGAACGTGGGAGACGACAGAAACTCCACCGAGCTTGTGGAGAAGCTTGGGAGTGGAGCTCTTCATGCGAGTACCTTGACCAGCTGCAAGAACCACGATGGCTAGTTGTGCGTCGGTCACTCACTTCTCCAATTTTTGATCCGGAGCTCCGCCACCAGGATTCGAACCTAGACCAACAGATCCAAAGACTGTTGTGCTGCCTTTACACTATGGCGGAATATGGATTCTCTTTGAGGAAACCCACAAGTACAGTCTGCCAGATTCCAACAGGGATAATGGATGCATGGCACCTGAGAATGACGAAGTCGACCGCATTGTGCAGTCGTGGAAGCGCGAGCGCCCCGATCTCGACTTTTCTCCCCTGCAGGTTCTCTCTCGCGTAGGCCGTCTAGCAAAGATGTTGGACCGCGCCCGCAAGGACGCTTTCCACAAATCCAAGCTGGAATCGTGGGAGTTTGATGTTCTCGCGGCACTGCGCCGAGAAGGCTCTCCCTATCAACTGAGCCCCAAGGCACTCTTGCAGCAGACCTTGGTTTCGAGTGGAACCATGACAAACCGCATCGACCGTCTGGTCGACAGCGGTTTGGTGGTTCGCCGCGAAGACCCCAATGACGGCCGTGGCGTTCTGGTTGAGATGACCGCCGCCGGGCTCACCCGCGTTGACGCAGCTATTACTCGTTTGGTTGATGCAGAGGCTCTACTCCTGGCATCCCTGTCACGCAGTGAGCAGACCCGCTTGGCAGAGTCCCTACGTCGCCTCAGCATCGACGTGGACACACAAGACTCTGCGGAGTAACCCATGGCGAAGCAGCGAACGTTCTGGCCTCATGAAAAGCCAGGCAAAGTAGCACTCCGGTTTGCTGTCGCCGCTTTTCTGCTGTGGCTGGTGCTCCCCATGATCACCAGCGCATTCCGTGAAACGGTTCCCCTAACAGACACCTGGGTCATGCCCTTCATTGGCGTGGTGGGAGTGGGCATTGCAGCAGCAGTGAATCTCTTTACTTATGTGTTCAACAGACAGCGTTCTGTCATGAACCTCATTGCGATGTCGCTCACGGTGGCATTCACCGTGTTCACGGCAACGTTCCTTATCGGTGAAGGTCTCGCAGGGGTTTAGTTCCGCTTTATCCCCGGGACTGAAAAGTTCCCTGTTTTCCACAGCCTGAGCCGATACTGTTCCCGGAGCTAAGTGCATCCTTATTCTGAGCTCATGACGACACAAACTTTTCTAGCGCCCGCCCCACAAAAGTGGGAAGATATTGACATGAGTGACACCTACAAAGTTCAAGTGGGAGATAAAGGCCGTGTGGTTATCCCCTCCGAAATCCGCGCCCGCCACAATTGGGAGCCGGGCACCGAACTCATCTTGGTTGAATCTGAAGACGGCGTGAGAATCACCACCCAAAAAGAAGGTTTGGCAAAGCTCCGAGGAATCCTTAAAGATTCCGGTTACTCGGTAGATCAATTCATTTCAGAAAAGCGCGCAGAGGCCAAACTCGAAGATGAAAGCTTGGGACTGTGACACAGCTGCCATTATTCGACACATCTGCACTGCTGGCTTTTATCTATGAAGAGCCTGGCTCAGACAACGTTGAACTACATCTTTCAGATGGCGGAATGATCAGTGCAGTCAATTGGTCAGAACTTGGTCAAAAAATTCTTCACCACAACCTGGGCTGGGCAAACATTAGCCAACAGCTCAAGGCTGTGGGGCTCATCGTCCAGCCCGTAACCGAAGAAGATGCCGAAGGTGCTGCGCTTCTGTGGGAAGCAGGAGATGGCTTATCAATCGCAGATCGCTTGTGCCTGAGCATGGGTCAACGGCTGGGAGTTCCCATCATCACTGCAGATAAAGCTTGGGCAAAGTTTGCCGGAGTAACAGTAATTAGATAGCTAGTGCCCGAGAAGATCGCTCAGTTCTAACCAGCGCATCTCGAGATCAGCAATCGTGCCCTCGCACTTGCTGATCTGTGCGGCGTATTCGCCGAGACCGACATAGTCGTTCTGATCGTGAGCGGCCATCTTGGCGTGAATCTCAGCAACATCTGCCTGCTGCTTGGCAATCTTGCGCTCGATGGAACCGAATTCCTTCTCCGCGTTGCGCAGCTCAGCACCAGCCAGCTTGGGCACGGGCTTATTCATTGTTGCGGTGGCCTGAGCGGTGACAGAAATGCTCGGTGCGGCCATCTGCTTGGCACGAAGAGCCAAGTATTGGTCAACGCCGTTGGGCAGGTGGGTGAAGTGGCCTTCGAGCACGGCGTATTGGTTATCTGTGATGCGCTCAAGCAGGTAACGGTCGTGCGAGATGACGAGCAGGGTTCCTGGCCAGGTGTCGAGGAGGTCTTCCATGGCGACCAACATGTCGGTGTCGAGGTCGTTGGTGGGCTCATCCAAGATCAGCACGTTGGGCTCGTCGAGCAGAATCAACAGCAGCTGCAAGCGACGCTTCTGACCACCGGAGAGGTCCTTCACCGGAGTCGACAATTGCGCTGAGGTGAAGCCCAGGCGCTCCAAGAGCTGGCCAGGAGTCATCTCTTTGCCGCCAACGGAGTAGGTGGTGCGCTTCTCGGCAACAACAGCGCTCACACGCATGTCCTGCACGGCGGTGAGTTCATCGAGTTGCTGAGTCAGGGTCGCGATCTTGACGGTCTTGCCGCGCTTCACACGACCAGAGCTGGGTTCAACCTGGCCAGAGACAAGTCCAAGCAGGGTCGACTTTCCAGCACCGTTCACACCAAGAATTCCTGTGCGCTCACCAGGCGCAATACGCCAGGTGACATCGCGCAGAACCTGCTTCTCGCCATAGTTGATTGAGACATCCTCAAGATCCACAACGTCCTTACCCAACCGCTGCATGGCCATCGAGGAAAGTTGGATGGCGTCGCGAACAGGTGGCTCATCTGCGATGAGCGCGTTCGCGGCTTCAATACGGAACTTGGGCTTAGCAGTTCGAGCAGGAGCTCCACGGCGCAACCACGCCAGTTCCTTCTTCATGAGGTTCTGACGCTTAGCCTCGCTGACCGCAGCCATGCGGTCACGTTCCACGCGCTGAAGTACATAGGCGGCATAGCCGCCCTCGAACGGCTCCAAGATGCGGTCGTGGACTTCCCAGGTGTCGGTGGAAACCTCATCGAGGAACCAACGGTCGTGGGTTACGACCAAGAGACCACCTTGGCCATTGGGCCAGCGCTTCTTGAGGTGACCGGCAAGCCAAGAAATACCTTCCACGTCAAGGTGGTTGGTGGGCTCATCCAAGAAGATGACATCCCAGTCACCGGTGAGCAGAGCAGCAAGAGCAACGCGGCGACGCTGACCGCCGGAAAGATCGCCCACTTTGGCATCCCAGGGGATATCGGTGACAAGTCCGGTGAGAACATCGCGAACCTTGGGATCACCTGCCCAGACGTGTTCTTCAATACCGCCGACAATAGCCTCGCCCACGGTGAGGTTGCCATCAACCTCATCCGACTGGTCGAGCATGCCCAGGGTGATGCCACCACGACGAGTGACGCGGCCAGAGTCTGGTTCGAGGCGTCCGGCAAGAATCTTCATCAACGTGGACTTTCCGTCACCGTTGCGACCGACGACACCAATACGGTCACCATCGTTGAGTCCCACTGTGATGCCGTCGAAGATGACGCGCGTGGGGAATTCGAGGTGGAGGTTCTCTCCACCGAGCAAGTGAGCCATTAGTCGTTCACTACTCGAGCGCCGTGCACGGGGCCCGATACGCGCAGCACATGATGACCGGCAGCACTGAGGGTGACTTGAAGATCAATAGCTGCCTCAGCATCCTCAGCGAGGAAGGCCAGGGTGGGACCAGAGCCCGAGACGATGCCGGCCAGAGCACCACTCTTCTCACCGAGTTCCAGGATGTCCACAAGTGAAGGCTGGAGGTGAAGGGCAGGAGCCTGCAGGTCATTACTCAAAGCGTCTGCCAGCATGACGGGGTCACCTGCACGCAGCGCCTGGAGAACCGCAGTGTCAACGGTGGGCGACTGTGGTGCGGGCTTGATGTCGGCAATGTGACGTTCACGGTGGGCATCGAGCTCGCCATAGACAGCAGGAGTGCTCAGGCCAAAGTCAGCAGGGACAAGAACCCACTCAAAGTGTTCGTGGCTGGTGAGCACGGGGCTCAGGCGATCTCCACGTCCTGTACCAATGGCTGTGCCACCCATCAGTGCGAAGGGAACATCAGCACCGAGTTCGGCTGCGAGCTTCAACAAAGCATCTTTACCCAGGTTGGTTCCCCACAGTGCATCACAGGCAACGAGAGCACCCGCAGCATCTGCTGAGCCACCACCCATGCCACCGGCAATGGGAACGTTCTTCTGGATTTCGAGGCGAACACCGCCGCGATACTTCGCCTTACGTGCAAGCAGTTGCGCTGCCTTGATGGCCAAGTTGGAGGCATCGAGCGGAACACCACTCAGGTCAAAGTCACCGGTGAAGGAGACAGAGAAATCGTCTGCTGGATACGCACGGATTTCTTCATAGAGGCTGACGGCTTGATAGGTGGTTGCCACATCGTGGTAACCGTCTTCCATCACAGCGCCAACAGCGAGCGAGACATTGATCTTGCCGGGGGCTCGAACGTGAACCACCTCGCGTGCACCAGTCTCGGTCATAATTCCAAACTAGCCGGCGTTGGCGATAGACACGAATTGAGCAATGTTCAGCTGCTCACCGCGCAGCGTGGGATCAATCCCTGCACGCTCCAGCAACTCGGTTGCAGCAGCACTCGACCCACACAAATCAGAGAGTGCCTGGCGCAGCATCTTGCGACGCTGACCGAATGCGCCATCGATGATGTCGAAGGTACGGCGACGAAGGGCTTCGTCACCTGGCTGAACTGCATCACGTTCAAACCCAACCAACACCGAGTCCACATTCGGAACAGGCCAGAACACCTGACGGCTGACAGTGCCAGCAATACGCCACTTGCCATACCAGGCTGCTTTGGCACTGGGGCCGCCATAAATCTTGGAACCGGGCTCTGCTGCAAGACGGTGACCCACTTCTGCCTGCACCATCACCACACCCGAGCGAATGCTGGGGAAGTGCTCTAGGAAGTGCAGTAACACAGGAACGGAGACGTTATAGGGAAGATTCGCAACCAGGCGCGTGGGCTTATCGGGGAGCTCCATGATCTTCATGGCGTCTTCGTGGATGACGGTGAGCTTGGCGTCCGGAGCCATCTCGGCAAAGGTCGCCGGCAGCTGCGCTGCGAGGCGGCCATCAATCTCGACCGCAACCAGGGAAGCTCCGGCTTCCACGATGCCCAGGCTCAGAGAGCCTAGGCCTGGCCCAATCTCCACGACCGAGTCCCCGGCTTCAACGTGAGCAACCTTGACGATCTTGCGCACGGTGTTGGCGTCAATAACGAAGTTCTGACCAAGTTTTTTGGTGGGGGTGACATCCAGCAGTTCTGCCAGGTCACGAATCTCGGCGGGGCCGAGCAGCTTCACACTCATTCGACGAGCCCGTCTGCCCACGAGCCATAAACCTTCTCGGTATTGAAGGCGATCTGTGCACACAGATCACCCAGGTCATCTCCCAACACCTCTGCCATCGCACGAACGGTGTGAGGAGTCATATAGGGAGCGTTGGGACGACCACGGAACGGTGTGGGCGTGAGGAACGGTGCATCAGTTTCAACCAACACCAGTTCACGAGGAATCACCTTGAGAGCTTCGCGCAGTTCTTCGTTCTTCTTGAAGGTGATGGTGCCCGAGAAGGACAAGTACCAGCCGTTGTCGGCAGCAATCTTCGCCATGGCGGAATCGCCGGAGAAGCAGTGGAACACTGTCTTCTCTGGCGCACCGACTCGAAGCAGGGTCTCAATCACGTCATCGTGCGCATCACGGTCATGAATTTGCATCGCGATGGAATGCTTCTTGGCAATCTCGATGTGAGCTTCAAAAGAGCGACGCTGAGCAGCCAGACCTTCAGGTCCCGTGCGGAAGAAGTCGAGACCGGTCTCCCCCACCGCGCGGGTGCGAGGCCAGGAGGCGAGGTCGTCAATAACTGCCAGAGCGTCATCGAGTGTGCCGGCTTCTTCATAGCGAGGAGCTTCGTTGGGGTGAATGGCAACGGCAGCCAGCATGCGAGGTTCTGCTGCGGCGACAGAGGCAGACCACTTCGAGGTCTCCACGTCACCACCAACCTGAATCACACCGACGATGCCGACTTCAGCAGCACGTTCGAGGTGCTCGTGGTAATCAATGGGCTGCTCACCATCAGAAATCTCAAGGTGAGTGTGGTTGTCATAGACCGCAACCGGGAGTGGCTCGGGCAATGGAGGGTAAGACAAGTCACGCTTCTGGCCGTGCTCGGCTGTGGTGTCGCGCTGACGAATATATGCCGATTCGGTCATATTGGTTTTCCGACTACTCGGCGGAGGACTCAATACGGGGGAAGAGAGCTTCGAGAGCACCCACGGTGGTGCCAATGGGAACCTGGTTCCACTTTCCTGCCTCGCGAATGGGCTGAGCAGTGAGAGCGCCAAGGCTGGGTTCCACGTTCAGAGCAGACCACAACTTCTGGGTTGCCTGAGGCATGAAGGGAGACAGCAAAAGAGCAAGTGCACGAAGACCCTCGGTAGCCGTGTTGAGCACCGTGGCGAGACGACCAGCATTCGCGGGATCCTTAGCCAACGCCCAGGGCTCCTGCTCAGTGATGTAGCCGTTGAGAGCATCAACGATGGTCCAGATGGAGGTCACTGCGTCGTGGATTGCCAGACGCTCAATAGCAGCGTCTGCTTCCACAGCAGCTGCGGCAACAACATCTGCGATGGCCTTGTCTGAAGGTGTCAGTTCGCCTGCAGCAGGAACAACACCGTCGAAGTAACGAGTGACCATAGCCAAAGTGCGAGAAGCGAGGTTTCCGAAACCGTTCGCCAGTTCTGCCTGGTAACGAGCAGAGAGGTCTTCCCAGCTGAACGAGCCGTCCTGGCCGAAGCTGATAGCACTCATGAAGTAGTAGCGGAACGCATCCGAACCGAAGGTGTCGGTGATGTCGTTCGGTGCAATACCGGTGAGCTTGGACTTGGACATCTTCTCGCCACCGACGAGAAGCCAGCCGTGACCATAAACCTGGTGAGGAACCTC
>NZ_JAVWTF010000033.1:0-21519 GCF_036667855.1 Aurantimicrobium sp.
TCAACAAGGACGCGACTCATCTAGTGTTAATAAGGACGCGACTCATGTGTCAACAAGGTCGTGAACCTAGACACCTCCGGGCGCACAAATCAAGACTCACTTCGGTGGGTCTTTTTTGTTGCCACAATGCAAATTCCGAACAACTCTGACTGGGCTATCGTGGGCTCATGCCTCGAGTTGCACAAACCAAGAACGGGTTCCCTCCCAAAACCTGTGAACGTTGTGGCCTGCCCTTTGAATGGCGCAAGAAGTGGGAACGTGACTGGGTGAACGTGAAGTATTGCTCGCAGAAATGTAAGGGTTAATTTAGGAACCTCTTCCTAGGGGCAGAAGTCTCGCGGTAATCTGCTTGTAACCAAAGACGGGCAGGATGTACATATGGCAACCCTCTTTGATGGCTATGGCAACACCCGTGAAACACCACGGGTACGTAAGGGTGCCGCTGCGTGGGACGAGATGTTCCCCAAGACCGACAAGCCCGGAAATCCCCGCGCTCCCTATAAAGACCTCTATAACGCCCTGGCTCAGATGACCCAGGAAGAGCTTCGTGGTCGCACGGAAGCTCTGGCCAGTTCTTATCTTGCTCAGGGTGTGACCTTCGACTTCGCTGGTGAAGAACGACCCTTCCCGCTCGATGCTGTTCCCCGCGTTATTGAAACGGACGACTGGAACAACGTCGAAGCGGGCGTGCAGCAGCGGGTCAAAGTTCTCGAGATGTTCTTGGCAGATGTTTATGGACCACAGAACGCGGTGCGAGACGGCGTCATTCCCGCCAAGCTCATCAGCACGTCCAGCCACTATCACCGTCAAGCAGCAGGTATCCGCTCTGCCAATGGCGTGCGCATCCACGTGGCCGGTATTGACCTCATTCGTGACCAGCAGGGCACGTGGCGTGTGCTGGAAGATAACGTGCGCGTTCCCTCTGGTGTGAGCTACGTCATCTCCAACCGCCGTGTGATGGCACAGACTCTTCCCGAGCTGTTCGTGGAAATGAGCGTTCGCCCCGTTGGTGACTACCCCTACAAACTTCTGCAAGCACTGCAGGCATCTGCACCTGATGGTGTGGACGAGCCCACCATCGTGGTGCTCACTCCAGGTGTTTATAACTCTGCCTACTTCGAGCACACCCTGCTTGCCCGCCTGATGGGTGTGGAGTTGGTGGAAGGTCGCGACCTGTTCTGCTCGAACGGCCGAGTGTGGATGCGCACCACGGCAGGACCTAAGCGCGTGGATGTGATCTACCGCCGCGTAGATGACGAATACATTGATCCACTGCAGTTCCGTCCGGACTCCATCCTGGGTTCTCCTGGCATGCTGTTGGCCGCACGCCTGGGTCACGTAACGATCGCCAACGCCGTGGGCAATGGTGTGGCAGATGACAAGCTCGTCTACACCTATGTCCCCGAGCTGACCAAGTACTACCTCGGCGAAGAACCAATCCTTCCCAATGTCGACACCTGGCGCTTGGAAGAGCCCGAGGCTCTCGAAGAAGTGCTCGATCGTCTCGACGAACTCGTGGTGAAGCCTGTGGATGGCTCTGGCGGAAAGGGCCTGGTCGTGGGACCAGATGCATCCAAGGAAGAGCTCGAGGCTCTCCGCCAGCGCCTCATTGCGGATCCCCGCGGTTGGATTGCCCAGCCGGTTGTTCAGTTCTCCACCATCCCCACTCTCGTGGAAGACGGTATTCGTCCCCGTCACGCAGACTTGCGCCCGTTCGCCGTCAATAACGGCGAGGACGTTTATGTTCTCCCCGGTGGCCTCACTCGCGTTGCTCTTCCTGAGGGCGAGCTCGTGGTGAACTCCAGCCAGGGTGGTGGCTCGAAGGACACGTGGGTTGTCGGTCCGATTGAAGATCGTCCCGGCAAGGGCGCCAAGCGTGAACACGTCAGTGTCTCTGACCTGGTTGCTGACCAAGCAACCCTGGAGTCAGATGAAGTGGAAAGCTCCGCATCAGGTTCACACGAATCACGTGCTTCCTTGCCCTCTGTTCTTCCGCAGGATCATGACGCCACTAAGCGTCACCAGCAGCAAGAACAGCAACAACAGTCCGTTGACGGAGAGGTGAGCTCATGCTGAGCCGTATTGCCGAGTCTCTCTTCTGGATTGGCCGTTATGTCGAGCGTTCCGATGGAACCGCCCGTATCTTGGATGTTCACCTGCAGCTGCTGCTCGAAGATCCCTGGATCGACGAAGACACCGCATGCCGTTCATTGCTTTCTGTGATGGGTACTGATCTTCCCCCCGGCAAGCTGGTCACCCGTGAAGACGTGATCAATGACTTGGCTGTGGATCGTCAGCACCCGGGTTCGATTGCGTTCGCCATTGCCTCGGCACGTGAGAATGCTCGTCGTGCTCGCGAGATTGTCTCGACGGAATTGTGGGAGTGCCTCAACAGCACCAACGCTCGCATCCCGAAGAAGGTTGCTGCCGAGAAGACCCACGAATACTTCCGCTGGGTGCGTGAGCGCGCAGCGCTCGCCATTGGCATCGTGGACTCGGCAACCAGCCATGACGAGGCCTGGCAGTTCTTCACGCTCGGTCGTGCGCTTGAGCGTGCAGATATGACCGCCCGTCTGCTCGCGACGAGGTCGCTCACCGACGCCAGCGGACCTTCTTGGACCACCATCTTGCGTAGCTGCGGCGCCTATGAGGCCTACCTGCGCACCTACCGCGGTGTTCCCTCGACGAGGAATGCAGCAGAGTTCTTGCTGACTGACCGCCTCTTCCCTCGCTCGATTCTCTACTCGGTGACCAAAGCTGAAGAGTGCTTGCGTGAGATTGATCCTCGTGAGGGTCGCGTGGGAGTTGTGGATCAGGCTCAGCGTTTGCTCGGTGGTATTCGTGCGGAACTGTCGTTCCGTCCGATTATTGAGCTCATGGATGACCTTCCTGCTCACATGGAAGAAGTGCAAGCAGTCACCAGTGCTGCCAGTGATCAGATACGCCTGAAGTATTTCCCCACCAGCGCGGTGCCCGTCTGGATTGGAGAGAACTCATGAGTCGTCTCCGCATAGTCCACCGCACAGGTTTCTCCTATGAGCTTCCTGCGACTGCGTCCTACAACGAAGCACGCATGCTGCCGGTGAGCAACAATGAACAGTTTGTGTTGCAGGCCAATCTCCAGATTCACCCCACGGCAGCTCAGCACGGTTATGTCGATTACTGGGGAACCCAGGTGAGCACCTTTGAAGTGCTCACTCCCCACACCGAGCTCTCGGTAACGGCAACCAGTGTTGTTGAGGTTCGCCCTGCACTGCGAGAAGTTCCCGATATGAGTTGGGAAGAGCTGGAGAAGACCCGCACCAGCAGCACCAAGTTTGTGGAATTCACCGAGCAGACCAGGCTCACCACTCCTCCCGAAGGACTTGCGGAGCTTGCTCAGGAGATTGTTGCTCAGCACAAGAATCCAGGTGAGGCTGCCTTGGCTATCGCCGCCGCAATCTACGACAACATCGAATACACCAAGGGCGTGACCGGCGTTCAGACCACGGCAACCCATGCCTGGGAGAACAAGAAAGGTGTCTGCCAGGACATTGCTCACGTGACCTTGGGTGCTCTGCGCGCAGTGGGCATCCCTGCCCGCTATGTCTCTGGCTATTTGCAGTCGAAGCCAGACGCCGCCATCGGTGAAACGATCGTGGGTGAATCTCACGCGTGGGTGGAATGGTTCACCGGTGACTGGTTTGGCTATGACCCCACCAACATGCTCAACATCGGTGAGCGTCACGTGCTGATTGCTCGTGGTCGCGACTACAAGGATGTTTCTCCGCTGCGCGGTGTCTATGCCGGCGCAAGTGCATCAGGCGTTTTCGTCAAGGTCGAGATCACCAAAGAGGCCTAAGCAAGATACCCCCAGGGGTATCTGCTATTCTGTGGACATGAAGAAGTTTTTAGCGCTGTTCGCCCTCGTTCTTGCGACAACCTTTGCGTTGTCCGCATGCGCTCCCGCAAGTGAGCCCATCACGGTGGATTCCAACACCATTGTTATTGATGTACGCACGCCCAGTGAATATAGCGAAGGTCACCTTGATGGTGCGGTGAATATTGATGTTCAAGATGCCAACTTCGGTACTATTTTGGGCCAGCTCCCTACCGATGGTGAATATGTTGTTTACTGCCGTTCCGGAAACCGTTCAGCCAAGGCAGTCGAGATCATGAAGGCTTCTGGCTTCACCAATGTTGTTGATGCTGGTGGCGTCAACGATGCCTCGGCCAAAACTGGCATCGCTATCGTTCAATAGAAGTCAAAGAAATGCCCCGCTTGTTCTTGCCGAACGAGCGGGGCATTTTTGTTTACAGATCGATGGTGGGCGGTGCGATGCTTCGCGGAACATCCGCCAAGGTCTTGAACGCCTCGAGTGCACGATTTCGTGACTCGAGGAGATCCACGATGGGTTCGGGGTATCCGCTGAGCATGGGGTGTTCATATTCTCCGAGGTAGCGATGCAGGTATTCCCGCTTCGGGTCGAATTTGTATGCTTGCAGCACGGGGTTGAACACACGGAAGTAGGGGGCAGCATCAGCTCCGCTGCCGGCAACCCACTGCCAGGAGGCAGCGTTGCTTGCCGGATCAGCATCGACGAGGGTGTCCCAGAACCATGCTTCACCCACGCGCCAGTCGATGAGTAAGTTCTTGATCAAGAATGATGCCGCAATCATGCGAACACGGTTGTGCATGTAACCGGTCTGCCAGAGTTCACGCATGCCCGCATCCACCATCGGAATGCCGGTGCGACCCTGTTGCCAAGCCTCGAGAATCTCTGGATCTGGTTCTCCCAACGGGAAGTGGTTGAAGCGAGCATCAAAGTTCACGGTGGCCAGATCTGGCCAGTGATAAAGCAGGTGATAGCTGAACTCTCGCCATCCCAGTTCCGCTAGGAACTTGGCAGCGTTTGTAGAGATCTCTGCAGAGTTGCCGTGTTCACGACGGAACTCATCTGTGGCATGCCAGATCTGGAAAGGGCTGATTTCGCCCCACCGCAGGTGGGGTGAAAGCTCACTGGTCGAGTACTCGGCAGGGAAGTCTCTGCCCTTGGCATAACGATTAATGCGGCCGGCAAAAAAGCGCTCTAGGGCAGCGTGTGCACCGTTTTCTCCCACAGTCCAGCGAACGGGGAACGCAAGTGCCCAGTTGGGGTTGGTGGGAAGCAGGTTCCAGTTATCGAGGTCATCACTGTCAGGAAGTGTTGCCGGAGAAGTGATGGACTCGGGCGTGGGCGCAGGAAGCCTGGGTGGACTCGGGCGGTTGATGCAGGACTTCCAGAACGGAGTGAACACGGTATAGGGAGTGCCACTTCCGGTGCGCACCGTCCAAGGCTCAAACAACAGGTTGGCCTGGAAACTGTGAGCTTCGAGTCCGGAGGCTTTGGCGTAGTCCTTGATGCTGGCGTCCATGTCGCGCTCGGGCTTGCCATAGCGACGATTCCAGTAGAGCGCAGTTGCACCCGTCTCGCGGATGAGGTTGCGAATGATGTCCGGGGCAGCACCCTGGCGCAGAATGAGCTCACCCCCGAGGCGGTGAAGCTTGTCACGCAAAGAGTTCAGGCTGTGGTGGAGCCACCACTTTGTTGCGCCACCGAGGGGGCGAATGCCCGGGGAGACTTCATCCAAGATGAACACCACAACGACGGGCTCACCACGATCTACCGCAGCAACAAAAGCGGGGTTATCTGCAACGCGAAGATCATCGCGCAGCCATACGAGTGAGCATGTCATGAGTACAGCCTAGGCAATGGGAAAGGGCCGATCGGAAGAGGCATCCGATCGGCCCTTGTATTACACCAAGAGTTTTGCAATCACATTCACGAGTTAGCCACAGCAAGCAACACTCGTAATGACACTTTATAACGGAACGGTAACGGTGGGGAAGAGTTTTTCCTACAAGTTTCCTGAGAACTTTAGAAAAGGTCAGGGCTGGGGGTGCCAGCATGCATGACGGTTACGTCAGCGTGAGTGTCATAGCGATATCCCACACCACGCACCGTGCGCACGATGTCTTCGAAGCGGCCAAGCTTGGAGCGAAGGCGTCGGACGTGAACATCGATAGTGCGCTCGTTGGGGATATCGAGATCATCTTCGCGCCAGAGTGCCTTGATGATTTCTTCACGGCTGATGGTCTCACCCTTGTGAACAACCAGGAACTGGAGAAGTTCAAATTCTTTGAAGGTCAGCGGCGCTGCTTGGTAGTCAATCAGCACGCGCTTGCGCGAAATGTCGACCACAACACCACCGTCACCATCAGATGGCTCAAAATCTCCTTCTGGTGTGTATTTCGCCACGGCGGAAGGCTCTTGCAGAGCGAGGCGAACCAGGTCCACCTGTCGACCGCGCGAGCTGGCAGGAGCTAGGGCAACTGCCGCATAGGTTTCGGTACCAGGAACGAGTTCGTTGGTGAGCTTCTTGAGAGCTTCCACAACCTTACTCAAGTCCAGGCCACGCTCAGCAGCAGTAGCCTCATCGAGGCCGACATAGAGCGCGAATCCCTTGGGGATAGGGCGTTCGGTGGGGGTTGACATTGGAATCCTTTGTGGTGCCATAAACATCAGGCCGGGTTAACACGGACGATGTGTTGAGAGTCGAATGAGGGGTGATGCAGCGGAAGTTAGTTGCTGTAACACATTCGACGGCAGGCACAGCTCATCACGGGCATCATGCCGTGAGCACCGGTGAAGGTGTGAGCGCCAGTTGTCATAGAGATAAGTTAACCGGACTGCGCTAAACCCTGTCAAATAAGCGGATATAGGCTCGAAGTATGGCAGTTCCCACTTCTCAGGAGCGTAAGGCTCAAATGGAGCTTGCGCTGGTGGAAGCACGTGCCTGTGCTCACACCGATGATGTGCCCGTGGGTGCGGTGATCTTAGATGAAGCCGGTACCGTTATCGCCACCGGACGCAACACCAAAGAGCGTGATGAAGATCCCCTTGGACATGCCGAGGTGATGGCTATTCGTGCTGCGGCAGAGAAACTTGGAAATTGGCGCCTGAGTGACTGCACGCTCGTGGTCACTCTCGAACCTTGTGTGATGTGTGCCGGAGCAATCCTGGCAGCACGCATCCCCACCGTTGTTTATGGCGCCTGGGACGAGAAAGCCGGAGCCGCCGGCTCCGTCTTTGATCTCTTACGAGACCGCCGTCTCAACCACCAGGTTGAGGTCATCTCAGGTGTGCTGGCCGAAGAATGTGGTCAGCTCCTGACCGAATTCTTCCGAGAGAAGCTCGGTTAGTCAGTTCCCTTAATCACGATGGCATCTGTTGCCACGGATTCGGTGCGGTCAAGACGTGCCACATCAGGCTCAATGTAAATCACACGTGCTGCAGGAACTGCCTCGCGCACGCGGGTCTCAATGCTGTCGATAGATTTCGCCACTTCAGAGAAGCGGAGCTCTGCAGGGAAGGCAAGCTTGGCGCCAATCATGAACTCATCTGGGCCGAGGTAGAGGGTCTTCATGTGAATAATGCCGTCGGTCTCACCGCCGGAAATGATGGCCTTCTCGATGGCCTGGACGTCCTCAACGCTGGCGCCTTCACCGACAAGCAGACCCTTGGTCTCGAGTCCCAAGATGATGGCCACAATAATCAACAGCACACCAATTGCAATGGTGCCCAGGGCATCGAAGATGCTGTCACCGGTAATGACCGTCAAGCCCACACCAAAGAAGGCCAGCACCAAACCAAGCAGAGCTGCAGTGTCCTCGAGCAGGACGACAGGAAGCTCGGGTGCCTTAGCGTGACGAATGAACTGGAACCAGGATGCATTGCCACGTAGCGGGTTAGATTCCTTGATGGCGGTGCGGAGCGAGAAGCTCTCAAGAACAATCGAGATGGAAAGCACCAAAATGGGCAGCCACCACATCTCAATAGGCTCAGGGTGTTGCAGCTTGTGGATTCCTTCATAGAGAGAGAAGACGCCACCCACGCTGAACAAGATGATGGACACAACGAAGGCGTAGACGAAGCGCTCACGGCCATAGCCGAAGGGGTGCTTGCCGTCAGCACGTTTCTTTGCCTTGCGCCCACCGAGTAACAACAGAAGCTGGTTACCGGAGTCAGCGAGGGAGTGAACACCCTCGGCTAGCAGAGAGGTAGCTCCGGAGAACGCCCATGCAATGAACTTGGTGGCGGCAATACCGAGGTTTGCCAGCAGTGCAGCAACGATTGCTTTGGTTCCACCTGAATGGCTCATCGACGTATCTCCCTCATTGGCTTGTGTCCCAATCCTAGAATGAGCAGGTGACAGACAAAACACAGGTAACCCTTCCGACCATCGCGATGCTGGGTGCTGGCTCGATGGCACGAGCCATCCTGGCCGGCCTCTTAGCTCCCCATGTCAGCGTGGACGGGCAGGTACGTGTGACGAACCGCAGCGCCGAGAACGCTGCCCGGTTCGACACCGAACCACGAGTTCAGGCCTGGGCAACAGCCAATGACCCTGAGGCCAACAGCAAGGCAGTTGCCGGTGCACAGATCGTGCTCGTCGCTGTGAAGCCTGCCATGGTGCCCGACCTGCTCGATGAGATCTCCCCCGCGCTCGCCGAAGGCGCCATTGTGGTCAGCGTTGCGGCCGGTGTCACCACCGCAACCATGGAAGCTCACCTACCCGAGCACGTCTCCGTTATTCGCACCATGCCCAATACTCCCTCCAAGATTGGACTCGGTGTCACCGGCATTGCAGCAGGCACTCGCTCCACTCCTGCACAGCTGGAGCTCATTTCCTCGATGTTCAGCACAGTGGGAGAAGTCATCATTCTTCCCGAGAACAAGATCGATGCTCTCGGAGCCATCTCTGGTTCAGGCCCTGCTTATGTCTTCTACTTCATTGAGCAGCTGACCAAGGTTGCCCTCGAGCACGGTTTCAGTGCTGAGCAGGCAGAGAAGATGGTGCAGGGCACCTTCCGCGGAGCAGTGGAGCTACTAGCCCAGTCAGGAGAAGAGCCTGCAGAACTACGCCGCCAGGTGACCAGCCCCAAGGGCAGCACCGAACGCGCGATTGCCGTCTTCGATGAGGCAGATATCAAGGACATCTTGCTCAAGGGAACACAGGCAGCGATTGCCCGTTCCGAAGAAATGGCTCGCGGAGAGTAAGAACTACTTGGGAAGTGCGGCGAACTTCTCAATGTCATCAGGGTGACCTGAGACCAAGATCTGATCACCATCAGCAATGAGAGTCTCAGCCGTTGCATAGGTGAAAGATTCACCAGGCTTTTTCACGCCCACCGTGGTGATCTTGTATTCGTTACGAATGCCTGCTTGTGCAAGAGTCTTCCCCAGTAAAACGCGGGGTGGGAACATCCGGACGATGGCGAAGTCTTCGTCGACTTCGACGAAGTCCAACATCTGACCGTTGAGCAGGTGAGCAACGCGCTCGCCGGCTTCTGCCTCAGGGAAGATGACGTGGGTAGCACCGATGCGCTCCAAAATCTTTCCGTGAGATTCACTGACAGCCTTGGACCAGATCTGAGGAATGCCCAGATCCACCAGGTTTGCGGTGATGAGCACGCTTGCCTCGATCGAGGACCCTACGGCAACGACCGCTGTTGAGAACTTCTCAGCACCAATCTGCTGGAGCGCTTCCAACCGGGTGACATCTGCTTGGACGCTGTGGGTTACCAGATCAGACCACTGCTGAACCAGATTCATATCGGTGTCCACGGCGAGGACTTCACGATCGAGTTTGGTGAGGGTGTCTGCCGTGGCAGCACCGAAACGGCCCAGTCCAATGACGAGAACGGCATTGTCTTTTTTAGAGTTTTTAGCCAACGATGGGCCTCTCTTCTGGTCGGTTGAACAACTGCCCCTTTTGGGTAACAGCAAGAGCAGCTGCGAGGGTAACTGTACCGACTCGGCCCATGAACATGACCAGAGCCATGAGATAGACGCCGGGGTCGGGCAGGTTTGCGGTGACGCCGGTGGACAGTCCCACGGTGCCAAATCCTGAGATCACGTCGAATAACACATATTCGAATGGTGCGTCGGTGAGTGCCAGAAGGAACAGCGTGGCAAATCCCACCGTGAGTGCACCCCAGAGCAAGACGCTGACAGCGAGACGAAGTACATCACCGGGAATGCGCCGCTGGAAGATCTCAATCGAGGAGCGACCTCGAGCTTCAGCAAAAGCTGCCAACAGCAAGACAGCAAACGTGGTCACCTTGATACCGCCAGCAGTTGAGGCAGAACCACCACCGATGAACATGAGGACGTCGGTGACAAACAAGCTCGCCGAGTCCAACTCGCTGGTGGGGATCAGTGCGAAGCCGCCGGAACGAGCCATGGTTGACATGAAGCCGGACTGGAAGATCTGCTCCCCTGGGTTGAGGTTCCTAAACGTTGCACCGTTACTTTGTTCCAAGAACATAAATGCCACAACACCCACAACCCAGAGCAAGCTCCAGGCCAAGATGGTCAGTTTCACGTGCAGGGACCAGCGAGCACGACGCTTGAAGTTGCGTGACAGCGCAAAGAGAACAGGGAAACCAATACTTCCCAAGGTCACGCCGAACATCAGCATAAACAGGAACCAGTAGTCATGCGCGAAGGGGGTCAGCCCCTCGATGTTGGGTGTGACACCAGTGTTGGTGAATGCCATGGCGGAGTAGTAGATGGAATACCAGATGGCCTGGCCCAGGTCATAGCCAGCAGCCAAGACACTGGGTAGCACGGCGATGGCGACGCCCACCTCGATGACGAAGGCACTGATGGCCACAGTGGCCAGCAGGCCACCGATCTCACCGAGGCGAATGGCTTGGCCTTCAGCAACGGGGCCAGCGTGCAGGCGCAGGGGGTTGGTGTCGCTGGCCGCCATCAGGCGAGCACGCAGGCCCAACCGACCAGCAATAATCGCACCCAGAATCGAGGCTAAGGTCAACACACCGAGCGCACCAATCTGAGTGGCTAGGAACACGAAAGCATTGCCCAATGGTGACCAGTGCGTTGCCATGTCGACGGTGGTGAGCCCGGCAACGCAGACCATCGAGGTTGCGGTGAAGAGGGCGTCTGCAAAGTTGGTGGCGACGCCATCAGCGCTCGCTGCCGGCAGGCTGAACAAGATGGTGAAGAGTGCGATGATGGCCGCAAACACCACAATGGCAAAGCGGGAGGGGGAGCGAGAAGCAAAAGCTTCAATCGCTTCACGGATCATCTTCACTCCTTCATGCTACGCGGTGCATATAGGGCGGTAACCTTATTCCATGGCTGACATTTTTGACGTAGTCGCAGATTCCACCCGCCGCGAGATGCTGCAGATTCTTTTAGAGAACCTGGTTGCTGACTCGGGTGAGATGAGCGTGTCCGAACTCGTAGCACGCACTGGCCTGAGCCAGCCCACTGTTTCAAAGCAGTTGAAAGTACTCCGCGAAGCTGGACTGGTTGGTGTTCGTGAGGATGGTCAGCACCGTCTCTACCACCTCGACCCCACACCTCTGGAAGAGCTCGAAGACTGGGCCATCCCATTCCTCAGCGTGAACTTCCCCGGCGATCTGGATGATGCAGGCCAGGAACGACTCTTCGCAGCTGCCGATGAAGCCGTGGTTGCGGCAGGAACGTCAGTTGGTAGCGCTGCGGCCACCACCGTATTCCAGGTAACTCAGGCCTTTGGCGACCTGCAGAACACCACCAAGGATGCTGTTCGTAATGCAGTTTCCCGCCTTCGTAAATCCAGCGGTAAGTAATCCGCTAGACTTCCACGAGGCATTATTTGCCAGTCACTGATCGCAATCATCGCGATCTAGCCCAATTTTTGTGAGGTTCGTGTGGGTTCAGTCATCAAGAAGCGCCGCAAGCGTATGGCGAAGAAGAAGCACCGTAAGTTGCTTCGTAAGACTCGCCACCAGCGTCGCAACAAGAAGTAGGTCTCTACTTCTTGCAGCATAAAGGCGTCAGAGCATCAGCTCTGGCGCTTTTTGCTGTCTTCTGGCACGAAGCAGTGTCTTAGTCTGGAGGGGTGTCCGAGATAACCCTCACCCTGATTGGTAAGCCAGGCTGCCACCTGTGTGAAGACGCAGAAGCCGTCGTTACTTCGGTTGTGGAGTCTCTGCCTACGCTGCCTATCCAGGTGGAAGAGCTGAGCATCGAAGACGACAAAGATCTCTTTGATTCCTATTGGGATCAGATTCCTGTGCTGTTGATTAATGGCAAGGTTCACAACTACTGGCGCATCGACCCTGAGCGTCTCACCAAAGCATTAAAGGAGCTCTCATGAGTATTCGTCACATCGTGATGTGGAAGTTGGCCAGCGAGGCTCCAGAAGAGAAGCTCGCTCAGGCAGAAGAGATGCGCGTGGCACTCGAAGGACTCAACGGAGTTGTTCCCACGCTGCGCTCACTCACCGTTCGCCCCAATTCTTTATTCGTGGGCGCCAACTATGACGTAGTCCTGGACTCCACCTTCGATGACGCCGACGGCCTTGCTGCCTATGCAGCACACCCTGCTCACGAAGAGGCTGCCAAGGTAATCAAGAAGTATGCGGCGCAGCGCACTGCTGTCGACTACGAGTTCTAAGAACTCAAGTGTTAACGACGAAGGCCCCGGGATAACCCGGGGCCTTCGTGTTGTTCAATGACTACTTCGAAGCGAGGATCTTCTTCTTCAAAGCGGTGAACTCAGCAGCGGTCAGTGCGCCAGAGTCCTTGAGTGCCTGTGCCTTAGCGATCTCATCTGCGTGAGAAGACTCGCCTGCGACCTGCTTAATGTAAGCGTCAGCCTGAGCCTGTGCTTCCTGCATAGCAGCCTGCTGGCGTGCTGCCATACCGCCACCGCGAACGATGAGGTAGATCAGAGCGGTAATCCAGAAACCGATGATGAGGAAGAAGATCCATGCTGCCTTAGCCCAACCGGACATTTTGTGGTCGCGGAAGAGGTCACCAATGATCGAGAAGAGGACCATCAGGTAAGCAATGAAAACAAATGCCCAGATGAACATTGTGAGGAAGGACATGTCGCCCATAGTTATAAACCTTTCAAAAGTGGAACCGGTGTAAACCGAAACCTGTGCGGGAAATTTATCCCAACACGTAATCGTAGCGAGGATTAGGCTAAAGGTATGAGTAATCCACAGGACAAAATCACGATGTATGGAGCCGAGTGGTGTGGTGACTGCCGCCGCTCAAAGAAGCTCCTCGACACTCTTGGCGTTGACTACGAGTACGTCGACCTCGAAGCAGTGCCAGAGGCAGCAGCCATTGCTGAAGGAATTGCGGGTCGCAAGAACATCCCCGTTATCTCCTTCCCCGATGGGGCATTCCAGGTTGAGCCTGCAGACAGCGAACTGCACGCCAAGCTCAAAGAGCTGGGCTCAATCTAAAGTTCATCTACTTAACACACAAACGCCTCCGAGATTCGGAGGCGTTTGTCGTTGAAGCTGAGCTGACTACGGGGTCAGACGGTTGGGTCCGCGGAAGAGGTAGGTAACCTCGCGCAGGTTGGGCTGGTGCAGCATGAGCATCATCACGCGAGACAGGCCCATACCGAATCCACCGTGGGGTGGAACGCCGTAGCGGAAGAAGTCGAGGTAGAACTCGAGCTCGGTGGGGTCAAGACCCTTCTCGCGTGCCTGTGCTTCGAGAATGTCGATGCGGTGTTCACGCTGAGCACCAGTGGTGATCTCAGTGCCGCGCCAGATCAGGTCGTAGCTGTTGGTGATGGTCTGATCGTCTGCATTACGCATGTGATAGAACGGACGAATGCTGGTGGCGTAGTCGGTCAAGAAGACGAACTCGTGGCCATACTTCTCTGCCACGTAAGCAGCAATCTGACGCTCACCCTCGGGGTCCATGTCGTCATCGTTGCGAGGTACTTCATAGCCACGCTCAGCAACAATCTTCTTGGCTTCAGCCAGAGGAATTCTGGGGAAAGGAATGGTGGGAACGACGACGTCCACGTCGAACAGTTCCTTGATTTCCTCGCCGTGCTTTTCCTTGACCGCGCTAATGGCGGCAACGAGAAGCTCTTCCTGCATCTTCATGACGTCTTCGTGGCTGTCGATCCAGCTGATCTCAGCGTCAACCGAGATGAACTCGGTGGCGTGACGAGAAGTGAAGGAAGGGTCTGCGCGGAAGACGGGGCCGATCTCGAAGATCTTGCCAAAGCCAGCGGACTGCGCCATCTGTTTGAAGAACTGAGGAGACTGCGCGAGGTATGCCTTGCCTTCGAAGTATTCGACCTCGAAGAGTTCAGCGTTGGATTCGCTGGCGCTTGCCATGAGCTTGGGGGTGTGCAGCTCGATGAAGTCGCGCTCAATCCAGTAGGTACGCATGGCGTGCTCAAGAGTGGTCTGTGCGCGGAAGATGAGGTTGTTGCGAGCTTCACGCAGGTCGAGGAAGCGCCAGTCCAGACGCTTGTCGATGCCCGAGTCAGCAGCAATTGGAGTCTCAGGATTCGCAGCTGTGACAACCTCGATGTCGGCAATCTTGATTTCCAAGCCGCCAAGCTTCACGCGCTCGTCGAGCTTGAGCTCACCTGTGACACGGATGAAGGTTCCGGTAGCCAGACCAGAAATGATGTCAGCAATAGGGTCAGATTCTTCAGCGCGAGGGTGAACGAGTTGTGCTGCTCCGCTCTCATCGCGGAGCACAACGAACTGCACCTTCTTCTGGTCACGGACTTTATCGACCCATCCGGCCACGGTTACGTTGCCCTCGGGGATGCTTGCCAGGTTCTTAATTACGATGCGTTCAGTCACAAGCAACAAGTTTACTGACCCACTCTCGGCGAATTCACCGGAACGGCAACCGTAGACTTAGAAGCATGGTCGCCACTCAGCTTCACCTCGTCCGTCACGGCGAGGTTTTCAACCCGAACCGGGTGCTGTATGGCCGTTTGCCTGAATACGGTCTCTCCGAGGCTGGCCACCAGATGGCAGCTCTTGCTGCAGCAGATTTAGCCGGTCGTGGCCGCGCTTATTCACGCCTGATTGCTTCCCCCCTCCAGCGCACACAAGAATCCGCAGCACCGGTTTCTCAGGCGCTTGCGTTGCCTATCGATATTGATGAACGGGTTATTGAACCCACCAATGCATTTGAGGGAAAGCGCATGCGCGGTGCCGACTCCGCACTCAAGGATTCTGGTAACTGGAAATACCTGGTGAACCCCTTCCGTCCCAGCTGGGGCGAGCCCTACCAATCCATTGCCTCGCGCATGCGCGAAGCAATGATTGACGCTGCTACTTCGGTGCCCGGTGGTGACGTCGTGATTGTGAGCCACCAACTCCCCATCTGGATGGTTCACCGTGACGTCAATGGCAAGAACTTGTTCCACGATCCTCGCGCTCGTCGCTGCACCCTGTCCAGCATCACCACCCTGGAACTCATTGACCCCATGAAGCCCGAGCTGGGTTTTGTTGAGGTGGGTTATGTTGAGCCAGCTGCCGAACTGACCGCAACAGCATTGGACGTGGGAGCAGTATGAGGAAGAAACTGACAACAGTTCTGATTGCTGGTGCTGCCGTTCTTGCACTGGGCCTGTCGGGATGTTCTAGTGATCCTCTAGCTGAGCAATACCGAGAAGGTTCCAACAAGAACTACATCGCTGGTGATGGCTCCATCACCGAGATCACGCTCGACAACCGTGGTGACGTGATTACGTTCTCGGGAACGACAGAGTCTGGCGAAAAAGTTTCTTCTGCTGACTATCTGGGCAATGTTCTTGTGGTCAATTTCTGGTACGCGGGCTGTGCTCCTTGCCGTGCTGAGGCACCAGATCTGGAGCAGGTCTACAACGAGATGTCACCACAGGGTGTGAACTTCCTCGGGGTGAACGTGCGTGATCAGGCTGCCACCATCGACAGCTTCAACAAACGTTTTGGCATCACCTACCAGAGCATCATTGACCAAGACGGTCAGGCGCAGCTTGCCTTTGCTGCTCAGGTTCCCCCCAATGCTGTTCCCACCACGTTGGTCTTGGATGCCCAAGGCAGAGTCGCGGCCCGCATCTTGGGTCAACTCACAGACCCGTCCATTCTTTCTACGTTGATCAATGACATCTCCGCGGAATCGAGCGCTCAGTAAATGAACGTGGGTGAGCTGGTTTACAGCGGGCAGCTTCTTGTCGCCATCCCGTTGGCGTTGCTAGCCGGACTCATCTCCTTTGCCTCACCCTGTGTTCTCCCGCTTGTTCCCGGCTACCTTGCCTATGTCAGTGGAGTGACTCAACCAGCAACAGATAAGCAGGGTCGTCGCAGGAACATTCGTCGCATGGTTGCCGGCGTCTCGCTGTTTATTGCCGGTTTCTCTCTTGTCTTTGTTCTCTATGGCGCCGCCTTTGGAGCCATCGGTGCCTGGTTGATCCAATGGCAAGAACTCATCACGGTCATCTTGGGCTTCGTTGTGATTGCCATGGGCTTTATCTTTATTGGACAGTTCGGTTTCTTTCAACGCACCGCCAAGCTCAAGATTTCCCCAGCCAGGGGCCTCGCCGGCGCTCCCTTGCTGGGCATTGTTTTTGGTTTGGGTTGGACCCCATGCATGGGTCCCACGCTGACCGCCATCTTGTCGCTGAGTATTGATGCTGCCTCGCCCTGGCGCGGTGCGCTGCTCGGCTTTGCTTACTGCCTCGGTTTGGGTATCCCCTTCGTCCTTCTTGCTCTGGGCTTAGGCTGGGCAACAGGCTCAGTCGCTTTCCTCAAGCGTCATATTCGAGCCATCAACATCTTCGGTGGAGTTCTGCTGATCGTCATGGGTGTGCTCATGGTGACGGGATTGTGGACTGCATGGATCTATCAACTACAGGCGGTGATCAATAACTTTGTCCCGACCCTCTGATCACATTGATTCGAAACCTGTTGACGTCGACGCCAAGATTATGAACCCCAACCTTGGTGTTGTGGGCTGGCTGCGCTGGTTCTGGCGTCAGCTCACCAGCATGCGCACCGCGCTACTCCTTCTGTTGCTGCTGGCTATCGCTGCTGTTCCTGGCTCTCTTGTTCCACAGCGCAGCTCAGACCCCAACGGTGTGAGCCAATACTTCGTCGACCACAAGGACACCGCACCGATACTGGATCAGTTCCAGATGTTCGATGTGTATTCCTCGGCGTGGTTCTCGGCCATCTATCTGTTGCTGTTTGTTTCCCTGATTGGGTGCGTGCTTCCCCGCACTAAGCACCACATCGAAGCATTGCGTGCTCAGCCTCCTGTTACTCCTGCGAACCTGGTTCGCCTGCCTGCGTATGCCAAGCTCACTATCTCGGGCAAGAGCGCAGAAGAAGTACTCGAAGCAGCACGCAAGGTTCTCAAGTCAGACCGTTACCGCGTCGCTCGCTATGACCGTGCTGCCGGAGGCAAGGGCAAGCTCAAGACCGAAGCTGCAATTACGGTCTCTGCAGAGCGCGGATACATGCGCGAGACCGGAAACCTCATCTTCCACTTTGCCCTGGTCGGTGTTCTCATTGCCGTGGGCTTTGGTGGTGGCTTTGGCTTTGCCGGTCAGCGCGCTTTTTATGAGGGCCAAGCCTTCACTAACTCACTGATTGCCTTTGACTCGTTCAACCCAGGACGCTTCTTCAACTCAGCCTCGCTTCCTCCTTACACAATTCAGTTGGACAAGTTCACTGCTGTGTATGAAGAGCAAAACTCCAACGCGATTGGTCAGCCTGTGGATTTCACCGCTGAGGTGACCACGCAAATTAAGGGTGAAGAACCTCAGAAGCAGACCATCAAGGTCAACGAGCCTTTGCGCATTGCCGGCACCGATGTCTATCTCCTTGGCCATGGCTATGCCCCCACGGTGACGGTTCGTGACCCTGAAGGCAATGTCGTCTTTACGGACTCCGTGAACTTTCTGCCTCAGGACATGAACCTCACCTCGCTTGGTGTGATCAAACTTCCAGACGGCTTGGCAGAACAAGTTGGTTTGATTGGTTTCTTCTATCCCACTGTGAGTGCAGGCCACAGCGGTGCTTTCTTCTCGATGTATCCAGACTTGATCGACCCTCGATTGACCTTGGACGTGTATGCCGGGGATCTGGGTCTCGATGAAGGAATTCCTCGTTCTGTTTATGCCCTTGATACCGAGGACATGACCAAACTCGCAGGACGCAAAGCGCCTCAGAAGTCGCTCGAGTTCAAAATCGGTGACACCGTCGAACTTCCCAATGGTTTGGGTACGGTGACCTTTGACGGAGTGAAGCGATTTGTCTCACTCGATATTCACCGTGACCCCACGCAAGGGTGGGTCCTGGTCTTTGCACTGTCCGCCCTGGGTGGCCTCTTGATCTCCCTTTTCATCCCCCGCAGGCGCATGTGGGTTTCGGTCACTGAAAACGCAGACGGTTCGGTTACAGCGGAATGCGCTGGTCTTGCCCGTGGTGATGACCCAACGCTTGAGGGCGCCGTTGCTGCCCTGAAAGACAAGCTCGAACGAGCCTTAGGATTGACCCGTGACTGACACCCTCTCGCAGTACTCCGTTCTTGCCCTCTATTCGGCCATGGCAATCTACGCCATCGCGTTTGTGCTGTTCACTCTTGACCTTGCTAAAGGTGCCAGTGACGATTCAGCAGCCGTTGGCGAGGCAAAGAAGGTCGCCGTTGTGCCCGAACGACGCAAGCTTGCTCGCGTTGCGATGGCACTGACCGTCATTGGTTTCTTGTTGCAACTTGCTGCCACAGTGATGCGCGGTCTTGCCGCTTCCCGAGTTCCCTGGGCAAACATGTATGAGTTCGCCATGACGGGAACCCTCGTAATTGTGGGCGTCTTCCTTCTTGTGAACCTGAAATGGGACATAAAGTTCCTGGGTTCCTTTGTTACAGGTCTGGTTCTGCTACTGCTGGGTCTTGCAGCCACTCGCTATTACGTCGAGATCGCTCCACTCCCACCTGCGCTTCAGTCCTACTGGCTCGTTATCCACGTCTTCGTGGCAACTCTTGCCACGGGCTTCTTCGCCCTGGGCTTCGCACTCTCCTTGATGCAGCTTCTTCAAGGCAAGCGAGAGAGTGCTGTTGCTGCGGGCGAGAAGACACGTTTGGCTTTCCTGACGAGACTTCCTGACTCTGTGCAGCTGGAGAACTTTGCTTACCGTCTGATCATCATCGGTTTCGTGCTCTGGACCTTCACCCTCATCGCCGGCGCCATCTGGGCAGAAAAGGCCTGGGGTCGTTACTGGGGTTGGGACACCAAGGAAGTCTGGACCTTCATTATCTGGACCATCTATGCCGGTTACATCCACGCCCGCTCCACCCGTGGATGGCGTGGTAGCCGTTCTGCATGGCTAGCCATGGTGGGCTTTGCCGCGGTGATGTTCAACTTCACAGTGGTGAACATCTTCTTCAAGGGCCTGCACGCTTACTCAGGCCTCTAAGCCTTAGAGCAGGTTGTAGCAGCGCTCCAGCCGCTCCAGCCACCACGCAGTGGTGTCAGAGCTGGCTGCGAAGCGCTCGAGCAAGTCTTCACTGACCGCAGGACGCTGCACGGCAATAGAGCCCCCCTGGGCCACCATAGGTGCCTCAGTGACGTCACCGGCTAACAGGGATGCTGTTCCTAAGCCGCAGTCGTAGTCGAGCACTTTCACCGCAGCTGCGGCATAGAGACCCATGGCAATGCCCACGGAAGATTCCAGGGCACTGGAGAGCACGATGGGCAGGGTTACTTCTTCAGAAAGCTCCACAATTTTCGAGATGCCACCCAAGGGCTGTGCTTTGAGCACCAACACATCTGCCGCAACGGCTTGTGCAACTGCTCGAGGATCTTCTGCTTTACGAATACTCTCATCGGCAGCGATCAGCACGTCCATGTAGTGGGTGCGCTCACGCAGCTCTGCGAGTTCGTCGAGTGAAGCGCAGGGCTGCTCAACGTATTCGAGATCGAACTCAGCCAGGGCATGGAAGGCATGCTCTGCCTCGTCTACATTCCAGGCGGCGTTGGCATCCACGCGAATGCGGCCCTCAGGGCCCAGAATTCTGCGCACTTCACGTACACGCTCGACGTCCTCGCTGAGAAGCTGACCGGGTTCGCCCACCTTGACCTTGGCGGTGCGACAGCCATCAAAGTGGGAAAGAACTTCGGCTACCTGATCAGGGGCAACAGCAGGAACAGTGGCATTAACCATGATCTGGTCGCGATACAGCTTCGGTAAAGGCTGCCAGCCAAACTCAATCGCAGCACGAAGCCAGTGCACGGCCTCGTCGTCGTTGTATTCCACGAAGGGGCTGAACTCGGTCCAGCCTTCAGGCCCTTGGAACAGCATGATCTCTCTGGACCAGATGCCACGAAACTTCACTGCAAGCGGAAGTGAGACCACGCGGGCGGTGGCGAGAAGCTCAGAAAGGGGTGGGTGCACATGCCTAGTCTCCCACCGTTGCTGTGGTTCTCGTAGGCTGGAGGCATGGCATCTCCCGTTTCGGACATCTTTGACCCCACGCAGTGGGTTGTTGCACCTGGCTCAGAAGGCTTCACGGACATCACCTACCACCTCGACGTGCGCGGACAGGTTGCTCGCATTGCCTTCAACCGTCCCGAGGTGCGCAATGCTTTCCGCCCCCAGACGGTTGATGAGCTCTACCGCGCACTCGACGATGCCCGTCAGAACAGCAAGGTGGGCGTTGTGCTCATCACCGGTAATGGTCCTAGCCCCAAGGATGGCGGCTGGGCATTCTGCTCCGGTGGCGATCAGCGCATCCGCGGCAAGGCCGGCTATGAATACGCCGACGGTTCCACCGGAACCGGCCGTCTGCACATTCTTGAAGTGCAGCGCTTGATTCGCACGATGCCCAAGGTTGTCATTGCTGTCATCCCAGGTTGGGCAGCCGGTGGTGGACACTCTCTTCACGTGGTCTGCGATCTCTCTATTGCCAGCCGTGAAAACGCACACTTCAAGCAGACCGATGCTGACGTGGGCTCGTTTGATGCCGGTTACGGCAGCGCTTACTTTGCCAAGCAGGTGGGTCAGAAGTTTGCTCGTGAGGTGTTCTTCCTTGCGGAGGAATACAGTGCAGACCGCGCCTATGAAATGGGTGCCGTCAACCGAGTTGTGGCGCACGAAGATCTCGAGACAGAAGCTCTCGCCATGGCACGTACCATTATGACCAAGTCGCCCACCGCTATACGCATGCTGAAGTTTGCCTTCAATGCTGTCGACGATGGCATCTTGGGTCAGCAAGTCTTCGCTGGTGAAGCTACGCGTCTTGCCTATGGCACAGACGAGGCAGTCGAAGGCCGCGATTCATTCCTGCAGAAGCGCGAACCTGACTGGTCGCCCTACCCCTGGCACTACTAGGCCTCACATGACAGCTGTGGTGCTCTGTGATGCGGCCGCGCCGCAGCAGGTCTTTGCCGCACTCTCAGAAGCTCTGAACAACAATGGACCTGCTGTGTTGGTTCGGGACGCACGTGCATCCCGGATGGTGGCAGCAGGAGAGACCCCGCTGACCGAAGCCCCAGACGGAACGGCTTTGCTCATCCAGACATCTGGTACTTCGGGTAAACCGAAGACGGTTGCGCTGAGTGCTGCGGCACTTCGAGCCAGTGCTCTCTCTGCACACGAACGTCTCGGTGGGCCAGGGCAGTGGTTGCTGGCGTTGCCCCTCACTTACATCGCAGGGAT
>NZ_JAVWTF010000034.1:0-20216 GCF_036667855.1 Aurantimicrobium sp.
TGGCTCAAAGCAACAAGGTTGGGCGGGTAAACCTTTTTGGGTGCTGAATGTCAAGCTTCCAGAAGGAATGGTTTATCACCGAGGACAGAAATAGCCTCATTCGCTATATGCCGGAAAATTTATTAAATGGTAGAACCACACTTCTTCAGCCTCACTTGGCTTGAGTAGCGCCTTCACCTTCGGATATTTCTCCTCATCAATGACATAGCCCTGCTCTCTGAGCAGCGCTTGGCGCTGCAGGTTGCAGTTATCACTGAGGTCAGCGAGCTTGACTGCTCTGGCTATCTTGTTGCCTCTGATCTGGGAGCAGTAGTTCTCTATCGTGGTGAAACTCTCGTCTTTGGTGAGGAGATATACCGGGTGCATGATCCCCATGCCAAAGCCGTTGTCTAAGAGTTCAACTCGAGAGACATCACAGTCCTCAAGGACATCGTGAAGATATGCCGTGCACAGTGCCCGTTCTTTGTCATCGTCGCTGAGCTCGTCGAAACCTGGCCAGCTACGGAGGTTCTGTGCAACACGTGCTGGGTGGGTCCAATAAGGCTGGCCAGCCTTATCGACCTGACCTTCGTGCCAGGTTTTACTCATTGTGGCTGCGTGTTCAATTAGATCCGTCGTGAACATGTGGTTTCCCCCGCCTTACGTGAAATCGTGCGCAATCTTGGATGAAGTTCTCAATGGTTTGTGTATTCATAATTCGCCGGTCTTCGATCATGGCGTCTACGTCTTCCACAGACTTGAGACTGGTGTAACCATAGGGGCCAAACATGTCGTGTGGATTACTGGAAAGTGGAACAAGAACTCCAGAGTCCCCGTGAACAACAATGGGTCCTTCTCCATATGCAATGACATCTGGATTTAGGCGCGTGGGGTTGAGAATGCGGTAGCCCCAGAAGGTTTTCCGGACACACTTCGTGGCTTCTTCGCGGGGTATGTCAAAACAACACATGGCGAATTGAACTACTTCTTCTCGGTCTAACGAGGGGTGGTATCTCGGTTGCATCTCTCCTCCTTTCTTGTTTCAACTTATTAGCGGATTTCGTTGAGGTTCCCCTGATCCATTTCTCCAGGTCGCTTGTGAATGACAATTGTCTTCACCCACATAGGGTGAACCTTGTTCATCACTTCAATAGGGATAACCAAAGGCTCACGCCAAAGCTGAGGATCTTTTAGTCCTCGAGCTTGCAACCAACCTCCTAGGCCATCGAGAACAGTGGCGAACTCAGGACTATCTTCTTGGAGTTGTTTGACCAAGCCTTTGAAGATCTTGGCTTGAGCGGTGCGTGCCTTGTTCCAGATGGCATAGCTGGCTTTGTCCTTCTTGCGACTAGGCCAACCCAGTTCTTCCATCATGTCTTGGGCAGCCAGCATCTCAGGAAGAATCTGGTCTGCCTCAAAGAGAATCTCGGTCCGTGCTCCACGACCTGTGTGAACAGGTGGAAAAGCCACGGCTTCAGCAATGATCGAGGGTGATTCAAAGCGCCGCAGGAGTGTCTTATGAGGAGCGATTCTCCAGCCGGTGCTGACTCCAAAGGTGAAGTCTTTCAATCCATACAGTTCTTCATCTGACCACACAGTCATTATTCCCCTCCTTCTTGGGATGAATAGTTAGCTGTAACCGGATTCCCATTCGTAGAGGGTCACCGTGATGGCGGCGTCATCCCACGCGCCACTTCGTATCTGTGCCGTAATGGCTTCGATATCTTCTTTGAATCTCCAGAGATACAAGCCGTAGCTCTGGATTTGCTCTCTGTTGAGATCAACAAACTGCTTGAGTGTGAGCTTTGCCACCCAGTCGGAGTAACCAGGAACATCTACTCGCGTAAAGAGTGGGTTCCCGGTTAGAGGCCGTGGGTTCCACCACCACAGCTCTTTCGAGAAGAGATTCTTGTTGTTGACGTCTTTCACAACAAGCGACGTTCCCAGTGCAGGCATTGAGCCTCCTTACCCTCCGGTAATTCCAGACTCGCATGACCCACTGACATTCCCTCCACAGCCTGGGTTGGGGAAGGAGCGCCCACAACTTCACTCCTGGTTAGAAGGCAGTGGGCACTGTCTTCCTACAGTGGCGCGCATGGTCTTTGAGTCGTTTGCGCATGTTCCGGTTACCGAGGAACTCCTTCGACACGTGTGGGAAGGTGAAGATGACCCCGCTAAAGGTGGTCATCGTTTTGGGCTGGGGCGTGAAGGGAAGACTGAGTTTCCGCAAGAGTGGGATCTTGCAATAGTGAAACTCGCCATTGTTGCAGTTTTGAATAAGCCCCAATTTGTGGGTCATCGGGGGTCTTCGGTCATCCTCAAGAAACAGGTTGGTGAGGTGATTGTGGAAGTGAAGTTGCGAATCATTGGATCAACTCATGAAATCGAGCATGCCTATCCCATTAATGGGGCCGGTGTATTCCGGAATCAATCAGGTTTACGTAAATATTTACCTCTGACCATTCAGAGCCTGGAGGCATAAAATGAACCCCATGGACGAAAGCACGCTCTTAGCTCACGCACTTCGCGACTACATGCGAAAGAACGTGGATGAATCTGAACTGAGCTTCATTGATTCACCCTTAGATGCTGGAGAGCCTTACAGCGCAATTACTTCTGCTGTGAGTCTGGCCCAACACTTTTCACTTTCACTTCCTCCAGTTTTTGTTCAGCACATCACAGCGCTGAGCGGCTGGACTAGTCCCGAAAGAGAATTTCTTGAAGGGCAGCTTGAATCGTTGCCTACCTGGTGGGAACTTGCTTCCTAGAGTGATTTAACGTGGTGTGGGCGAAGCAATTGCTTCGCCCACACTTCGTTTATCCGACTAACCCTGCACTGTAATTACTGAGTGCTCACCCAGTGCGGTTCAAGCAGTTCCTTGGTCAGCTCCACAGGATCTTCTCCAGCGCGATAGCGCTCTAACCAGTTCGTCCACTTCTGGGCATCCAAGCGGATGTACTGGATATTGCGGGTGCCCCAGGTAGTGGTGACGAGAGTGTTCTCGTAGCCACGCTTGTGGAACTTCCTCACCTGGGTATTGAGCTCTATGAACTCATCTGGTGTGAACCCAGCTGCCCTGAACTCGAGTGCTAAGTCGATCCAGGTCTTGCTATTGGTAATACCCGTCTGCTTGGCATGCCTGTCATGCAGACCCATGACGGTTGCACCCAGGAATTGGGGAGGGAACTTCACCGTGGCAGCGGTCCATTCCCTGCGTTCCTGTTCAGTGCAGTCACCCCAGGGATCTGTTGGCTCGTTGTTTCTCTCGAGGTTTCTCTTGTATTCGGCAATGTCCACAAGAGTGCCGCGTTGCAGGAGCCACTCATAGGCCGTGAGCCCTAGGTCATCCCAGTATCTGGCCACGGCAACCCAGAGCCTGTTCATGACAATGCCGTCACGTTCATAGAGCTGCATGTTTTGGAGCTTGCCGTTGATGTTGAGATCTGTGGGTGGGTTATCCAACAGAGCATTGCTCCACATTCTGCGCTCGTGTGGTGGGATCGGCCCCCAGAGTTGTTCTCGGAGCTCGCGCAGCTCTCTCGAGAGGGGTGCTTTCTCAGCGGGGCTGTTGCCCTGGCTGTTTTCGGGTGCAGACATAAGTGCCTCCTTGCATGTTCGGGAGGGAAGTGGTCGCTTCACTCCACTGACTTATATGGCCGCTGGTGCGGCCATATCCGTTCTTCCCCTAGGGCACCCCGCTCAATGGGAGAGGGTTGCCGGATAGCGAGCTAGGTACTTGGCGCTATCGCTCTGGAACGTGAGATTGAGTATTGCGGGTGCCACGGACATTCCCTCCACAGGTGGTGCTGTGGAATGCCCGCCCACATCGTTCTTTATGACGGGGAGTGAGTGGCAATCTGCTTCCTACAGTGGCGCGCATGGTGTTTGAATCCTTTGCGCATGTTCCTGTTACCGAGGAACTCCTTCGGCACGTGTGGGAGGGAGAGCCGAATGGCCGCCAAGGCGGCCATCGTTCTGGCTTGGGGCGGGAGGGGAAGACAGAATTTCCTGAAGATTGGACCCTTGAACTTGTTCAACTGGGTATCGAGTTGACGTTGGCTCAACCCCAATGGGTCAAGAGTGCTGAGCACAAGATCACAATGTTTCGACAGTTTGCACAAGTGTTGATTGCTGTAGAGCTCAAAACCAAAGCGAACGAACTCTACTTTTTCATGGCCTATCCAATGAATGGTGTGGGCGTGTATAGAAATCAGAGAGGTATCAAAGTGTTATTACCCCTCGAGTTACCGAAATGGGAGTCATAAGATGATGTTTATGGATGAAAGCACACTGTTAGCCCACGCACTGAGGGACTTCCTCAGACCACAGTTGAGCAAAGATGACATCCTCATGATGGATCTTCCTATCCAAGCTGGTGAATCGGTGTGCGCCCTAGATTCCGGTCTCTGCCTCGCCATTGAGCACTCCATAGCTCTTCCGCCTATTTTCGGAGAGAAAATTCTCGGCCTCGAATGGCTGAGTGATGATCTTATTGAGATGTTCACCGAAGAGCTGAGCAAAATCCCTAACTGGTATCAGTTAGCTTCCTAATGATTGTTTCAGGGTGTGGGCGAAGCAGCAGCTTCGCCCACATCTCGTTAACTAGCTCTCGCTGCCCTGTGGGGTTGTTCTCAGGCGTCTAGTCGTGCTCTTCATGGTTCCACTCCGCATCGGGATCAAACCCTGACCCGTATTGTGTCTCGGGATAACCCGTCATGGGGGAGTAGCCATGGGGGCCGTTGTAGTAGTCCCCGTTGTTCATGCCATCGATCTCGTCAGAGGCGGTGGTGTTTGTTGTGCTTCGTGTGACTGGTGACGCTGTGCCTGACAACGCTTTGCCGATGGCAAAGAGAAAGGCAAAGAACCCCCAGATGATGAGTACTAGTCCTCCGAAGAGCAGTAGTCCAAAGAAAATATCCATTGTTGTTCCCTCCAGTGAGTGACTGTAAAGGGAGGTACGGACATTGCCTCCACAACTAACACTTGACTGAAACCATCCACATACGTCGCGATCCAGTTCTTGGCGCTAACGCCAGCAGGCACAATCTCGTAGATGACCTTCCTCGATTACTCACATGTGCTACTCACTGACGAGTTCATTGCCCACGTTTTGTATGGGGAAGAAGGAGACCCAGAAAAAGGTGGACACCTCTCTGGGATGAAACATGAAAACAAGACTGAGTTTCCGCCAGATTGGTCAGAGGAACAGATCGTGACTGCTCTTCAGAGCGTGCTGAGACATCCACACTACGTCGAGTTGGTTGGTGCCAGAGTCTTCTTGAAGCGCATCGTCGCGGGGGTTGAGGTCAAAGTTGAACTTGCCCCATATAAGTCAGTACTTATTCCTTTTGCGGCCTACCCGCTGCGCGGACCAGGAGTTATCCAAAATGTGATGGGCGTTCAGGTGCCGAAGCCCTACCTCAATCTCAGGAACGGAAGATAATATGACTGTCATGACCGACCCCATGATTGCAGCTCGAGGAATACTTAAGCTCCTCAGCCAAACAGTTGATGAGGAAGATTTGACTCTTGCTCATGAATCACTTGATTATGGCTATCCACGGACGGCGGTTTATTGCGGTGTTGCAGCAGCGCGGCAGGCAGAGGCCCCCATTGCAGAAAACATTCGTCAGCTCATCATTAATGAATTCGTGTGGCCTCAAGATGAATTGTCCGATGTTATGGACCAACTGAAGCACATTCCCCTCAAAGCTGCGTAGAGCTTTTTGCAGCTAGACGTTCAGCGCCACCAACAATGTGCAGATGGCACTGACCAGCAAGACAGGAACCCAGGTGTTCCGCTCTTTCTTGCTTTTGCTGATGCTGTTCACAATGAGACCCAAAACGGCAAAGCCAAACCAGAACCAGTTCACTATGGCGTTTTGTCCTGGGCTCAGTGCGGGGTTCAAGATTCCTGCCTGGGCGAGGTAGTGACCGGACTGGGCAACCATGATGATGGCGGACACTGCTGCTGTCACGCGGAACTGCCCAGGCAGCTTTCCGGGGTGCTGTCCACCCATGGTGTAATCGCCTAAGGGTGCTCCAGCAACTAAGGCAATCTGGAAGATGGCCACGCCTAAGGCGATGACAGCTTGGATCAGTGCGGCAATGACAACAATGTTCATGTTCACATTCTAGGAATGCTGAGGTCTTCGGCATCGCGTAGCCTGAAGTTATGAGCGATTTAAACGAAGTAGGCGACCGCGACAACTGGATCTGCTGGTTGTGTGACACCCCTGTTGATCCTGATGCCTCGGTGAACTCAGACCGTGGTCCCAGTGTGGATAGCTACTCCGTTGCGAAGTCTAAGAAGAACGTGGTCACCGTGGAGCGTTTAGCTCACCGTGATTGCAACACCATGAAGGGCAAGAAGCCTCCTGTTGTTGCGTGGTCTCCTGAGCTTCTGGTGGTGGACCCTTCTCCGATTGTGGCAACCGTTGACCGCTTGGAGCGCAAGGGCGGCCGTGAGGTTATTGCTCGCTGCCCCAGCCAGGAAGATGCCGAACAGGCATCTGAGTGGTTGTTAGATCGTCTTTCTCGCTATGCGCCTGACCTGGCAGTGTCTACCCAGATCACCTCTGGTGGTGGGCAATACATGCTGTTTATCCAGGCCGACTAAACCAGACCTGTACTGTTTCGTTCGCTTTCGAACGAATCGAATTTTCACTGAGTGAACGTTTCTTCAACGTTGCTGTGCGTGTAACTCTGCATGAATGCGGAACTATTTCCTCTTCACTGGGAGGTATCTGTGAATTCGCTGGAGTGTGGGCATTTTCCTTTGGTAGTTTGGCTCTAGGTGCGTGACGCAGTTGTGCTGACTGCATGGGAATCACGTCAAAGGAGAAATTGTGGAAACCGCAGGAAAATGCCCCGTTATTCACGGAGCGCAAACAACCACCGGAAAGTCCAACATGGACTGGTGGCCTAACGCCCTCAACCTGGACATTTTGCACCAGCAAGACACCAAGACCAACCCTTTGGGTGAAGGCTTCGATTACCGTGCACAGGTCAAGCAGCTTGACGTTGCAGCGCTGAAGAAGGACCTCACCAACCTCATGACAGACAGCCAGTCATGGTGGCCCGCTGACTGGGGTCACTACGGCGGTCTCATGATCCGCATGGCGTGGCACTCGGCTGGTTCCTACCGCACCGCAGATGGTCGCGGTGGTGCTGGTAACGGAAACTTCCGTTTCGCACCCTTGAACTCCTGGCCAGACAACGTGAACCTGGACAAGGCACGTCGTCTGCTCTGGCCTATCAAGCGCAAGTATGGAAACAAGCTCAGCTGGGCTGACCTGTTCATCCTTGCTGGAAACGTGGCCTATGAGTCCATGGGCCTGAAAACCTTCGGCTTTGGTTTCGGTCGTGAAGACATCTGGCACCCCGAGCTCGACGTCTACTGGGGTTCTGAGAAGGAATGGCTTGCGCCTTCTGACTCTCGCTATGGCAACCTGGAAGACCCTTCCACCATGGAGAACCCGCTGGCTGCAGTCCAGATGGGTCTGATCTATGTGAACCCTGAAGGTGTCAACGGTAACCCTGACCCCCTCAAGACTGCTCAGCAGATTCGTGAAACCTTTGCCCGCATGGCAATGAATGACGAAGAGACTGTTGCTCTCACCGCCGGTGGTCACACCGTGGGTAAGGCTCACGGTAATGGTGACGCCGGTAACCTCGGACCTTCACCTGAAGGTGCTGACATCCAAGAGCAGGGCCTCGGTTGGATGAACCACACCACACGTGGTGTGGGACGCGACACCGTCAGCTCCGGTATTGAAGGTGCCTGGACCACCAACCCCACCCAGTGGGACAACGGCTACTTCTACCTGCTGTTCAACTACGACTGGGAGCTGACTCACTCTCCCGCAGGGGCGCAGATCTACCACCCCATCAACATCAAGGAAGAAGACAAGCCTGTTGATGTTGAGGATCCTTCGATCCGCCTCATGCCCATGATGACCGACGCAGACATGGCCATGGTCAAGGACCCTGCCTACCGTGCAATCTCGGAGCGCTTCTACAACGACCCTGCTTACTTCTCTGAAGTATTCGCTCGTGCGTGGTTCAAGCTCACTCACCGTGACATGGGACCCAAGGTTCGTTACATCGGCCCAGAAGTTCCCGCAGAGGACCTCATCTGGCAGGACCCCGTGCCTGCTGGCAACGCACAGTATGACGTTGACGCAGTGAAGGCAAAGATTGCTACAGCTGGCCTGTCAATCTCGGACATGGTGTCAACAGCGTGGGATTCTGCTCGCACCTTCCGTGGCTCCGACCTTCGTGGTGGTGCTAACGGTGCTCGCATTCGTCTGGAGCCTCAGAAGAACTGGGAAGGCAACGAGCCTGAGCGTTTGGCTCGTGTTCTCTCTGTTCTGGAGCCCATCGCAGCCGAGACCGGCGCCAGCATTGCTGACGTCATTGTCCTTGCTGGAAACCTCGGTGTTGAGCAGGCAGCCAAGGCTGCCGGCCACAACGTAGTTGTTCCCTTTGCTCCTGGTCGCGGTGACGCAACCCAGGAACAGACTGATGTTGAATCCTTTGAGCCTCTCGAGCCCATCCACGATGGATACCGTAACTGGCTCAAGAAGGACTACACCGTCAGTGCTGAAGAGCTCATGCTCGACCGCACTCAGCTCATGGGCCTCACCGCTCCTGAGATGACCGTGCTGGTTGGTGGCATGCGCGTGCTGGGAACCAACCACGGAGGATCCAAGGTCGGTGTTCTCACCGAGCGTGAAGGTCAGCTGACGAATGACTTCTTCGTCAACCTCACCGACATGACCTATGCCTGGGAGCCTGCCGGAAGTAACCTCTACAACGTGCGTGACCGCAACAACGGACAGGTGAAGTTCACCGCATCACGAGTTGACCTCGTATTCGGTTCAAACTCCATCCTCCGCGCCTACTCTGAGCTTTATGCTCAGGACGACGCCAGCGAGAAGTTCGTCAATGACTTCGTTGCTGCTTGGACCAAGGTCATGAACGCAGATCGTTTCGACCTGACTGCATAGTCGACAGAACACACAAGTAGGGCACTGGAGAAATCCAGCGCCCTACTGTTCTTAACCCCAAGGATTAGGACAAGCCTTCTTCTTTCATGCGCAGGGAGATGACCTGCGCGAAAAGTTCGGGGTCGATTGACCAGTCAAAGGGCAGCTGAATAGAGCGCGTGCCATGTTTGTAGTGAGTGAGCTGTGGCATCAACTCGGTCACGGCAGTGTCGGTCACTGTTAACAAGTTGGTGTGCTTCTTTGTCGGCATGAAACCAAGGATGTATTTCGTCCCACTCTTGAACATGGGTTGATTCCAGGCGATAACAGGTTCCAGTTCTGGATAGTTCGTGCTCACCCACTCCACCAAAGACGTGATGTGCGCGAGTTGTTCTGGAGCAAGTGATGCGTAGAAATCTGTGAAGTTATCAAACTTGGGCATGGCTGTGCTCCGGTTTAGTACTCGCCCTTGACCACGAAGAAGCTGCCACGGATAGTTCCAGCCAGCTTGGACTTCATGCGTGCGAACTTGAACTTCCCTAGTTCTTCAGGGATTTCCATGCCGTCAGAGAGTTTGAAGCCCACCGCACGCTTCTTGTTGTCGCTGACGGTGTAGAGAACGTTGATGGCCAGGCCACTTTCATAGAACACGTAGGTCCAGCGCGTCAGACCGTCTGCGGTGTCGATCATCATCTCGGTGACCTCGAGGGGTTTGGAGGAGACCACAATGTCGCGCTCAAGAAGAACCTTGGCCACGTAGTCCACGAGCTCTGGAGCTTCGCTGGCAGGCGTGGTTTCAAACACCAGGTCGTACTTGTTCTTGAAGTAACGAGCTTCGTTGGCACGAAGACCAGCAAGTGCATCCGCCCAGGGGGAGGACTCAAGTCCTGCGGTGGAGACGTTGACGAAATCTACGGGAGTGGGCATGTAGTTACCCTCTCACGGATTGCGCTGAGGTGCATCCGAGCTAGGGAGAAGGAGAGTAGACAGTTACTCCCAGTGAAGATGCTTTGCGCTTCAGAGTGGCGTCTGCAGTGGCGAGTGAAGCTCCATGCTTCAGCGCTGTGTGTAAGACAATCACATCGGGCATTTTGAGCCCTGTGTCTGCTCTCAGCTGTGCGATCTCAATCGAATCATCAGCAGATAAGTCATCAATGTTGAACCCGAGTGAATCGATGCCCTTCCTAAATTCGTTCAGTCTGTTTGCGTGAATAGGGGCAACAAGAATCTCTGCATAGGAAAGTGCAGAAATGACGAGCTCTTCGCTCACGGTGTCACGCAGGAAAGTAATTGCCCACTGATGGTGTGAGTCATCACTAGCGAAGGCAGCAATCAACACATTGGCGTCGAGGACAATCACTCGGGCCACTCATCACGAAGTTGCTCACGCCAGTTTGCTGGCCAAACACCGTTCATTGATCCGGCTACATTTGTGATTGCGCTCAGTCGTCTCTGAGCTTTTTTATCTGCAACAGAAGTTATTGCAACTACACCTTCATCAATAATGTGGCGAAGGAGTTCTGCTCGTTTGTCTTTCTCGGAGGGCCAGATAGTCGCGGCAGCATCCAGTGCACGGGAGAGCTCTTCGGTCTCAGTAATCATGTGACGCTGTCTAGCGGTGGGCATAACCCAAGTGTAACACTTGTGTAGAAGTGTTACACCTTGTCTTTCTCTACATCACGTGGTCTGGGTTCATCCAGAACACGTCCCAGAGGTGACCGTCCAGGTCTTCAAAACCCCAGCTGAACATGAAGCCCATGTCTTCAGGATCGTTCAGGCGTCTGGCGCCCATGGCGAATGCTTTCTCCGTCAGAGTCCTCACTTCTTCTTGTGAATCACAGGACAAAGCAAGGATTGCCTCAGCAGTGTCGCGGGGAGCAATCTTCTTGTCAATGAATCCTTCAAACTTGGCGTGCTCCAGCAGCATGACAAAGATGTTGTCGCTGATGATCATGCAGGTGGACTGCTCATCCGTGAATTGTGGGTTGAAAGTGAACCCCAGCTCAGTGAAGAACGCAACTGACTTCTTCAAATTGGCAATGGGGAGATTCACGAAGAGGGATTTCGACATGGAGCAAACTTATCCCGTCAATTGAAAACTCTCTATGGATGTAACTCGATTGATGTGACTACATTTCTAGGTGGAAGCCTGTTCAGATCACGAAAGAGGGCAGTCGGAATGTATGAAGTCGTCAATGTGGGCGCTCTCGAACAATGGCGAGACCACACCGGTGGCTGGAGTGATCACAACACCCGCGAAGGTCGCCGCGTTGTTGATCACGAGTTCACCAATCAATACATCGGCCTCACCGTCAATGCTTTGATTCCTGGTCAAGAAGATGCCTATTGGCATGACCATGCAGAAGTGGAAGAGGTCTATATCTTCCTCACCGGACGCGGACAGATGGGCCTCGATGACGATGTCATCGAGGTCGGCCCTGGCACAGTGGTCAAGGTGGGACAGCACACCATGCGCACCTACCGCTGCTTACCGGAGAGCCCAGATCAATTGAGGTTTATCTGTGTGCGTGCAGGTGGCAGTGAGCTGGGCGTCAAGCCCACGGATGCCACCGTGGACTGGGACCGACCTAAGCCCTGGTAACCGGTTACAAACAAAATGACCGCCACGTTGGGCGGTCATTTTCTTTGGCGGAAGATGGGGTGTCTACATCCACGACATAGTTCACATATCTCTCGCGACATCGTTCACATCATCAAGGGTTCACCTCGGGGGTTCATTTCGGGATGTCTCACGACATCGTTTACATTCCAGAATGAACAATGTCGAAGTCTCAAGTCATCGTTTTCTCTGTTCTCCACCAAGGCCTGACCAAAACAGAAGTCGCCACCAAATACGGTGTTACCTGGCGCTGGGTCCACACCCTCGTCACCAGATATCAACAAGACGGCCTGGCAGGGTTAGAACCGAAGTCTCGAAGACCTCACACCAATCCCCAACAAACCTCTGAGGTAACCAAGGCGCGCATCATCACCCTGCGCACACAACTCACCTCAGCAGGCCTCGACGCCGGACCAGCCTCAATCAGAGCATGGCTTATCGCTGAAGGAAGCCACAGTCCCGCCGAATCAACAATCAGTCGCATCCTCACCCACGCAGGCCTCGTCACACCCACACCAAAGAAAAGACCAAAGTCTTCAATCAAAAGATTTGAAGCACTCCAACCAAATGAGACATGGCAGTCCGACTTCACCCATTGGCAACTAGCTGACGGCACCGACATTGAAATCATCAACTGGCTTGATGACCACTCCAGACTGCTCCTGAGCCTGCAAGCCCATCCACGCATCACAGGAGAGATCGTGATTGATACTTTCACTGAGAACATCAACGAATACGGGCCGCCTCAATCCACTCTCACCGACAACGGAACTGTTTACACCGCCCGCTTCACTGGCGGACGCAACGGCTTCGAATATCTCCTCTCAGCGCTGGGCATCCGCCAAAAGAACGGCTCACCGGGCCATCCGCAAACTCAAGGGAAGATCGAGAGATTCCACCAAACACAGAAACGATGGCTGGCCGCACAACCAACAGCTCAGAACTTAACCCAGCTGAACCATCAGCTTGAAGAATTCAAAACTCTCTACAACCAGCACCGCCCACACCGGGCGCTCGGCGGCAACACCCCCACACACGCTTACAACGCCACGATCAAGGCAGAGCCTGCAGGAGATTCACTAGCCAATCATTACCGGATTCGCACAGACCGACTTGATCTCAAGGGCAAAGTTTCCTTCCGGCGGGCAGGCAAAATGCACCACCTCGGAGTCCGGGCAGAACACTCACGCAAAAGAGTCCTCATGCTCGCAGACGAAACAACAGTCACCGTCACACACCTAGAAACAGGAGAAGTCCTCAGCCAACACGTCATTACGCCAGAAAAGCATTACTGGCCAGACGCCCTGAAACCAGGCGGAAGATGGCCAACAAACCAACAGGCATGATGCAACAAACGTCCATAAATATGAACGATCTCTCGAGACATCTATGAACGATGTCTCGAGAGATCACATTTGTGCGCCCGGAGGGATTCGAACCCCCAACCTTCTGATCCGTAGTCAGATGCTCTATCCGTTGAGCTACGGGCGCAGTGTTGAAAACAACTTTGAAAGCATAGCAGGGCTAGGAGGTGCCTAGAAAATCGAGCTGGAAACGATTCCTAGGCAGGTAGGTTCACCAAAGCGGTGTGATCGTCTTCTTGAATATCGTCTGCTTCAGCGTTAACGGCCAGTGAACCGAAGTTCACCTGACCTCCCACCACGCTCAGCCATGCAGTATCGGCAGCATCGCGACCGGTCGCGATGCGCATCAAGGTCTGGCGTGGTGCTTTGCCGGTGGAGTCGAACACATGCCATGAGCCATCGATGAAGGCTTCGGTGACAGCATGGAAATCTGCGGGGGTCATACCCGGTGCATAAGTGGAGACCAATCGTGCTGGAACATCCAAAGCACGCAACAACGCAATGTTGAGGTGAGCAAAGTCACGGCAGACGCCGTGACGAGAAATCAGGGTGTGCAGTGCACCGTCTGAAGAACGACTGCTGCCAGGGGTGTAGCTGAGCTGCTGGTTGACCCAGTCACGCACACTGTTCACCAGTTCACTACCGGCAAGTCCACCAAACTCAGCACGAGCAACATTGCCCAGCTGGTCTGATTCGCAGTAGCGGCTCTGACGTGAATAGAGAATGAGATCTGATTCCTCAACTGGAGGCGGTGGGGTTACGCCTGTGATGGTGGCGTCATAAGAAACAGTGACGCGACCACCGGTGACTTCTGCAATGTGGAGTCTGCTGCCGTTTGGTTCAACGAGTTCACGGACAGGAACTTCAACCTCGTCCTGGCGCACAACCAAGGACTCTTCTGCATTGGCTTTATCTGCCACTGCAATGGAAAGTAGCAGCCGTGCTGGCGCCTTCGCGTGAAGAACGATGTGGGTGGAAGCAGTTCTCTGCATGAATACAGTGTCCGGTCTCAAGGAGTAAATAACAAGGGGTCAGGCCCCCACCTGCTCTCACAGAATAGCGGTCAATGTGACCTGCTTACTCACCAGCCGATAACTTAGAAGCATGCGCATCGCCACCTGGAACGTGAACTCGATACGTGCTCGTGTGGAGCGGGTCGTGGACTACATCGTCCGTGAAGAGATTGACGTCCTGTGCATGCAGGAAATCAAGTGCCGAGACAACCAGTTTCCCTATGAACAATTCACGGCTGCGGGATATGAAGTAGTCCTTCACGGCTTGAACCAGTGGAACGGTGTGGCTATTGCCTCACGTCTTCCTTTGGAAGATGTTGAAATCACCTTCCCTTCCCAGCCAGGTTTTGGTGAACCAGATGCGGAAGGCAACGCTCCGCTAGAAGCGCGTGCCATAGCTGCCACCGTCGATGGTGTGCGCTTGTGGAGTTTGTATGTGCCCAATGGCCGCGAACTCGACCACCCGCACTATGCCTACAAACTGGAATGGCTTCGCGGCCTTGCCCGCGACACCGCGGGCTGGCTTGCTGACTCCCCTGATATGCCTCTCGCGCTGCTGGGCGACTGGAACGTTGTTCCCTATGACCACGATGTCTGGGACATTCGCGAGTTTGCCGGAAGCACCCACGTTTCTCCTCCCGAGCGTGAAGCATTCTTCGCTTTTGAAGCTGTGGGCCTCACAGATGTTGTGCGTCCTCTCATTCCTGAGGGCTACACCTACTGGGACTACAAGCAGCTGCGCTTCCCTCGCAATGAGGGAATGCGCATCGACTTCATCATGGGCTCTCCTGCTTTTGCTGAGCTCGTCGACAGCGCGGTCATCGCGCGCGACGAGCGCAAGGGTGATGGCCCTAGTGACCACGTTCCCGTCGTGGTTGACTTAGTGCGCGAGGGCGACGAAGACGACCGCCCCATGATTTGGTAGGCAGACATGACAGCTTCCAAGAAGACCAACATCACCAGCATTGTGTTGCTGGTAGTTACCGTGCTCAGTGCACTCGTGCTGTTCGTTCCTTCACTCATGCTTGCCATGGTCAGCGATAGCTGCAGTTCTGGCTGCAACATGGCCGTGTTCACCCTCGGTTACTACATCGCGGTGTTCGGAACGCCTCTCGCGGCGATCACCGGTGTTGTCTTCACCATTATCAAGATGGTGAAGAAGCAAGACGCTGTGAGCTTCGCTCTCATTGGACTGGGTGGAACCTATGGAGCATTCATGCTCGGGTTAGCCATCACCTTCATCACAGCGTCACTCAAGTAGCTTCGCTTCGATCAGTATTCGGGCGTTTGCTCTTCGATCAGCTGAGCTAAATCAAGGTTGATGAACTGACGCAGTCGATCTTTACGTTCGTCTTCATAGTTCTCGTCACCAAATTCGCTCGCTTCTTTGCGATCGAGTGAGCGTTCCATTTCTCTAGAAAGCTCTGCCCAGGCAAGTTCGTGCGCTTCGGTAATGAGTGCACGCAGCCATTCTTCGTTTTCAAGGTTGTCCTTGAGTGACTGGGCAACTTTCTCGAGTGACCCCAGACGGATGGTGAGGTTCTTCACATCGCCCCGGCGATAGTCGTCTCGATACATCGCTTCACCACGAAGCTTACGAGCGCGCTTCAGATCGGCTGAGACAGTGGCTGCCGTCTCGAGTGATTCCACAGCAAGCATGGTGACCGCTTCTTTGGCTGGCTCGATGAAGAGCCCTGGATCAAAAGCTTCAGGTCCGGTGATGGCTTGAACAAGAATCTTGTTCTTGACCGCCATGATGGCACCCAAGCGGGCCATGGCAAGGCCATCTTCAGCAGAGTTCTCAATACTCTCGAGAATCTCTGGTGTGGGTTCGTCAACGAAGGAGTCCTTGCGCCAGATGCGCCAGCCAGCCATGCGTTACTCCCCGAGTTTTCTTCCTTTCAAGGATACCGAGAGCAAGTTCAGAGAATACTGAGGAGTAGGGGTTGAACCCTCTGTTTACTTCCGCCCAGTGAATTTATCCATGGTGTTATAGACCCCAAAGACATTTCCTGCGATGGCGTCGAACCAGCTCTGGGGCAAGATGCCCTTGAGTACCTTAGACAGGTGCACCGTCCAGGGCAGCATGAGCATGGGCTTGCCCGCGGTCATGGCATGCCACACGCGATTCACCACATACTCGGGCTGCATGATGGGAGTCATCAAAGGACCCTTCACGCCCTCAAACATTCCGGTGGCAATATAGCTGGGGCAGACAGTAGTCACCTTGACATTGTCGTGGCCTTGTTGCTTGAGCTCGAGGCGGACGGAGTCGCTCCAACCGATGAGTGCCCATTTACTCGAGGCATAGACACTCATCTTGGGGTTGGAGAGCGTTCCGGCTGCCGAAGCAATGTTGACGATGCGCGAGGGGCGCTTGCCCGAGATCATGCCGCTGAGGAATTCGTGCGTGATGAACATGGGAGCCAAGGCATTGATCTTCATGATGAACTCGGTGTCACGTTCGTTCTCGTGCTCCCAGAAGTAGGTGCCACGAACAACGCCCGCGTTGTTGATGATGATGTCCACACCGCCATGGTTTTCCATGACATTGGCAGCTGCCTTCTCAATGGCTGTGCGCTGACCAATGTCCACGAGCATGGGAACGATCTCTTGAGTGTTGTCGGCGTGAACTCGAAGCGCCTTCGTGGTGTCACTCAGCGCATCTTTGTTGATGTCCCAGAGAATGACGGTCTCAGCACCCTCTGCGACAGCGCGCTCGGCATAGAGGCGGCCCATTCCCATGGCGGCGCCGGTGATCAAGATTCTGGTTCCTGCAACAGTGAAGGTCATAGCAATACTCTACTCACGCAGATTTATTGCGTGACCTTGCGGTTTTGGTGCGTGATGTTTCCAAAACTTGCTGGTTTTACGCAAGATTTCGCTGAAACGTGCGCGCATTCAGCGTTAGCGTAGAGGTATGACAAACGTACTCGACCTCACTGCTGCTGCAGACATTACTGAAACCACTCCTGCATGGGTTGCACTCAAGAATGCGGCCATTGCTCTGCAGGCAATGCAGATCAAGGATGGCTCCATCCCTGAAGCAAGTAACCACGCATCTGCTCGTGAACTCGTAGCTGTCATGGTCGAGTCCATCTCCGAGCTCGCACCCTCGTTCCCTCACGATGCCTCCTACCTCGACGCCGTCATTGCTGACCTGGGTCGCTGGGTTGAGGGTGGCTTTGGAGAGCCCGACTTCCTCGCCTCCATCCTCGAGTTCGCACCTGCCGCCAACCGTGTGAACGGCGTGCGTCACCTCGTTGTCTTCCCGATGTACACCCAGAACGGAAGCACCAACCGTTTCGTTGAGGCTGTACTCATCGAAGTAATGTGGCCCGACTTCATCGCTGAACTCGAAGCAGGCGACTACAACAACAAGCTGTTCGTTCCCGTTCGTTTCATTGATTTCACTCCTGGCTACGACACCAACTCGGCAGTGCTCTTCCCTGAGACTGTCGCCATGCGTGAAGTTCCTGCGTTCACCTGGGGCGCTATCTTCCAGGACCGCGAAGCTGCCCGCTTCGCTGTGGTCACCGAAGCAGCTGCTGAGATCACCGGTCTGGAACTTCCTGCTGATGCAGCAGAGCTGTTGACCAACCAGAAGCTCTCTGAAGAAACCTTCATCATGTGGGACCTGATCCACGACCGCACCCACATGAGCGGCGACCTTCCGTTTGACCCCTTCATGATTAAGCAGCGCATGCCCTTCTTCCTTTATGGCCTGGAAGAGCTGCGTTGTGACCTCACCGCATTCCGCGAGTGCGTCAAGATCGAGCGTGGTGGATCGGCTGACCCTGAGACCCGTCGCCACGCACGTCTTGTTCAATACGCTGTGGTCTTTGACCGTATCTTCCGTTTCGCTATGACCGGAACCCGCAAGCGTAATTACGACGCTGTTGCTGGCCAGCTCATGTTTGCGTGGATGCACCAGCACGGAGTGCTGCACTGGACCAACAACAAGCTCTCCATTGACTGGGCTGCATTGCCCGACGTCGTGGTTGAACTCGGTGACGCTATCGATGAACTCTACTGGCGCTCGATCGACCGTCCCAAGATTGCGCACTGGCTTGCTGCCTACGAGCTGGTTTCAGGAACCCTCACTCCCCACCCAGCATCTAAGTGGGCAAAGGGTGCTGACGCTCTTCCTGTTGCTGGCGAACCAGGTGAACTCACCGACCAGCTCCTGGACGACGAGTTCCCTCTGTCGATGTTCTATGAAGCACTGCAGCGCAAAATGGCTCCCGTTATTGAATCCACTAAGGGAATTCGCGCATAACGCGTAGGCTCTGATTCATGCAACGAGTACATGATGCCGCCTGGCGCGGCTTTGCCTCAGATAACTATGCCGGCGTTCACCCACGAGTTCTTGAGGCACTTGCCGCGGTGAACGGTGGACATCAGGTCGCCTATGGCGAGGATGTCTACACCGAGCACCTGCACCAAGTGATGACCACTCACTTCGGTATGGGCATTGAGGTGTTCCCCGTGTTCAACGGAACCGGTGCGAACGTGCTCAGCCTGCAGTCCATGCTTCCTCGCTGGGGTGGTGTGATCTGTGCTCAAACCGCACACGTGAACAACGATGAGTCTGTTGCCCCCGAAGCTGTTGGTGGCATCAAACTGCTCACCGTGGAGACTCCTGACGGCAAGCTCACTCCTGAACTCATTGACCAGCAGGCTCACGGCCGTGGTGACGAGCACCGTGCGCAGCCTTTAGCTGTGACGATTACTCAGTCCACTGAGCTCGGCACTGTGTACACCCCCGAAGAAGTGAAGGCGATCGCAGATCACGCTCACTCCCTCGGCATGCTCCTGCACATGGATGGTGCTCGCATCTCCAACGCAGCTGCCTCACTGGGTGTTCCCTTCCGTGCATTCACCCGTGATGCCGGCGTGGACGTGCTCAGCTTTGGTGGTACCAAGAACGGTCTGATGGGTGCTGAGGCCATTGTTGTGCTCAACCCCGACGCCGTTGAAGGTCTGATCTACCTACGCAAAATGAACATGCAGCTTGCGTCCAAGATGCGCTTCACCTCAGCACAGCTGATTGCTCTTCTCGAGGGCGACCTCTGGCACCACTTGGCTAACCACGCCAACCAAATGGCTCAGCGTCTGCGCAAGGCACTCGAGGGAACACAGGGACTCAACTTCACTCAGCTGACCCAAGCCAACGGTGTCTTTGTGACCCTGCCAGCTGGCGTTGCTGACGAGCTGCGCAAAGAGTTCCGTTTCTATGACTGGAACGCTGCCACCGGTGAAGTGCGCTGGATGTGTGCGTGGGACACCACCGAAGATGACATTGACTACTTCGCTGAGGCAGTGAAGAAGCTACTCGAATAATTGACTATTTAGTCAATAACTAATATTCTGGCTTCATGGCCAGACCAAGAAAGTTCAATGAGGGCGACGTTTTGTCGTCTGCGATGGCATTATTTGCTCGTCGCGGCTTCACAGCAACTTCCCTCGATGACCTAGTGGATGCAACAGGTTTGCTGCGTGGAAGCATCTATAAAGCTTTCGGCTCCAAACTCAACATCTTTCTTACTGGCTTTACTGAGTGCGTCGAACAGTTCGACAAAACCAATCCTCAACATTTAGATCTACTTACCGTCGCCCTGAGGGATCTTGCTCACGAAGATGAATCCACGCGGAAACTATGCCTGCAGGTCCTCTCAGCTCACACAACTTCTTTGGCGCTGAACCTAGGCAACAACTTGTTGCAGAGACTGGAGTAATGAACATGTCGAACATCACTATCGAATCAGGTTCCTTAAAGGTGAGATTGACGTTCTGGGAAAAAGTAAGTTCGCTTTCTGGGAACATTTCTATCCCGATGTCTCACGTACGCGGTGCAACCGATGATCCCACTTTCCTTAAAGATGGACTCGGCCTTCGTGCTGGAGGAACAGGTTTTCCTGGACTCATCGCTGAAGGCCATTTTAGGAAGAATGGTGACCGACTATTTGCCCTCTGGCGCAAGGGGGAGCAGGTAGTAGTAGTTGAGCTGGAGGGGCAGAAATGGGATCGCCTTGTTCTTGGATGCTCAGATGCCCATTCCCTGAGTCAACTCATCAACAATTCATTGTAGAAAACGAAGGAGCCTCCACCAGATGGTAGAGGCTCCTTCGTTAGTTCCGTTTAGTCTTCGAATGCGTCGTAGCGAACGATCTCAGCAAGCTCGTGACGAACACGAGGTGCCTTCTCGCGCTCAGCAAGGGGCTCTGGGAGCTCATCTGCTGGAGCAAG
>NZ_JAVWTF010000035.1:0-20031 GCF_036667855.1 Aurantimicrobium sp.
CATCTGGGTCAATCAAGCTCGAGGTGAGCATGTCGCTCATGACATCAATAGCCATGGGGAGATCGCTGTCACGAATCTTGGCGTAGTAGCAGGTGTATTCCTTGGCAGTGGCGGCATTGTGTTCGCCACCAACCGAGTCAAAGGCAATCGCAATATCGAGTGCGGTGCGAGTCGGCGTGCCCTTGAACAAGAGATGTTCCAGGAAATGGGTGGAACCCAAGCTCGCAGGGTGAGCCCACTGACCATCGTGAGCTTCTTCAGCTGGAATCTCATCACGGGAACCCACGGCAACCCAGTAGCCCAAGGTGACACTGCGTGCACCGGGCACACGTTCGGTCAGGATGCGCACACCAGAAGGTAAAACGCTGCGGCGGACGAGAGCATCACCAGATGCGACGAACTGAAGCTCGGGCTGATCGAGCGGGAAAGCAATGGGGTTATTCATACGGTGCTCAAGCCTAGGGCACGCCACTGACGTGCGTCACAGATATTAAGAACGTTGACGACCAGGCAGCCAGTTACGACCTTGCTCTGCAGAGGCACGATCCAGGTCCGCTAGCTGCTGGCGGGTGAGCTGAACCTGAGGCGCATGCATCAGTGCTTCAAGTTCCCTGATGGACTCAACACCAACAGTTGGAATACCCACGGCAGGACGACCCAACACCCAGGCCAATGCCACGGTTGAAATATCCACGCCCTGCGTCATGGCGATGTTGTCCAAGATACGCAAAACATGTGTGCCATGGCGACCACCGTGCTGTGCCGCACGACGTGCTCGCGTATCACTGGGGTTGAAGCTCTTGATGTTGCGGTGACGACCCAAGAAACCATTAGCCAACACGAAATACGGCATCACGGACATGCGCTGGGCAATCGCCATCATGGCAATATTGCCTTCGACGATGTCACGGCGCAGCAACGAATACTCCAGCGCAATGGCCTCAAAGCGTGGAAGACCACTGCCTGCAGCAATGCGAGCTTCGAGCAACCGATCCGCGCTGAAATTTGAAGCTCCCAATGCACGAACTTTGCCTGCCTGCATGAGTGTTTCAACGGCAGAAAGGCTTTCTTCCAACGACACATCAGGGTCTTCGGCGTGGAAGTAGAGCAGATCGATGTGGTCGGACTGCAAACGTTCGAGAGAAGCATCAACAGCTTCGATGATGTTTCTGGCAGACAGGCCAGGGTATTCAGGATGACGTCCCACCTTGGTGGCCACAACCACCTTGTCGCGGTTACCACGCTCGCGCATCCACTTGCCAATAATCTGTTCTGACATTCCTGAGGAATACGAGTCAGAGGTGTCGACCAGGTTGCCACCGAGTTCAACGAATCGATCCAGAAGATCTGTCGAACGACCACTAGGAAGAGTCCAGCCAAACACCGCTCCACCGAGAGCTACCGGATAGACCTCAATGTCGGTTTGACCGATGCGACGCAGAGGAGTTTCAGCCTCTGCGGAGCGGGCTGCTCCGGAGGCTACTTCCCCTGTTTCTCCGGTCATAACTCTGACGATAGAGCAGAAATGTCACAGCAATGTTACGACAGACCAACGGTCTACTAGTAGACGGAAATTGTCCCCCGCCAGGGCTTTAAAGTGTCCCCCAGAAAGACGAAACCCGCCCCACCAAAGTGGGACGGGTATTCGTTGGAGTGAATTTACTCTGCGTCGCTTTCAGCGGCTGCTTCGCCCTCTTCACCTTCGAGAACGGGCTCAAGCGAAAGCTTGCCACGGTCATCGATCTTGGTGATCTTGACGAGAACCTTCTGGCCAACGGAGAGAACATCTTCAACGTTCTCCACACGCTTGCCACCAGCGAGCTTGCGCACCTCAGAGATGTGCAGCAGGCCATCCTTGCCAGGAAGCAAGGAGACAAACGCACCAAAGGTTGCGAGCTTGACGACGGTACCGAGGAACTGCTCGCCAACCTCAGGGTTGGTGGGGTTCGCAATGGCGTTAACCTGTGCGCGAGCTGCCTCAGCCGAAGGACCATCGGTTGCACCAATGTAGACGGTTCCGTCATCCTCGATCGAGATGGTTGCACCCGTCTCGTCCTGGATGGTGTTGATCGTCTTGCCCTTAGGACCGATGAGTTCACCGATCTTGTCGACAGGAATCTGAACGCTGATCACGCGAGGAGCAGTAGCTGCCATCTCGTCAGGACCATCGATCGCTGCGTTGATGACAGCGAGGATTGCGGTACGAGCTTCCTTCGCCTGAGTCAGCGCACCGGTGAGCACGGAGGCAGGGATGCCGTCGAGCTTGGTGTCGAGCTGAATCGCGGTGATGAATTCAGAAGTACCAGCAACCTTGAAGTCCATGTCGCCGAGAGCATCTTCTGCACCGAGGATGTCGGTCAGAGCTGCGTAGCGGGTCTCACCGTTGACCTGGTCAGAAACCAGACCCATAGCGATACCTGCAACAGGGGCACGCAGAGGAACACCAGCGTTGAGCAGCGACAAAGTCGATGCACAGACCGAACCCATTGAGGTCGAACCGTTGGAGCCCAGAGCCTCAGATACCTGACGGATGGCGTAAGGGAACTCTTCACGTGCAGGAAGCACGGGAACGAGAGCACGCTCCGCCAGGAAGCCGTGACCGATTTCGCGGCGCTTAGGAGTTCCCACACGACCGGTTTCACCGGTGGAATATGGAGGGAAGTTGTAGTGGTGCATGTAGCGCTTCGAAGTGATCGGAGACAGCGAGTCAATCTGCTGTTCCATCTTCAGCATGTTCAGAGTGGTGACACCCATGATCTGGGTCTCTCCACGCTGGAAGATAGCTGAACCGTGAACGCGAGGGATGACCTGAACTTCAGCATCCAGTGCACGGATGTCGCGCAGACCACGGCCGTCCATACGAACACCCTCGGTGAGGATACGTCCGCGAACAACCTTCTTGGTTACCGACTTGTAAGCAGCACCGAACTGGTTGAGAGCAACCTCTTCGAGCTCGCCAGCTTCAACCTTGGCAACGATTGCTTCCTTGACGCGTGCCTTGACCTCGTCGTCAGCGTTCTGACGCTCAATCTTGTCAGCGATGAGGTACACCTTCTCGAGGTCAGCCAGAGCGAGTTCGCTCACTGCGGCGTAAAGCTCGTCAGAGTAAGGCAGGAATACGGGGTAGTCCTGAACTTCCTTTGCCGACTGACGTGCGAGCTCTTCCTGAGCCTTGATGAGTGCGGTGAGGAAAGGCTTCGATGCTTCGAGACCCTGAGACACGATTGCCTCGTCGGGCTTGATGCCGCCAGCCTTGATGAGGTCCCAGCTACCTTCAGTAGCTTCTGCCTCAACCATCATGATGGCGATGTCTTCCTTGCCGTCCTTGTCCACAACGAGGCGACCAGCAACAACGAGGTCGAAGACCGCGTCCTTGAGCTGCTCAACGTTGGGGAATGCAACCCACTGGCCGTCGATCAGGGCCATACGGATACCACCGATAGGACCAGAGAAAGGCAGACCGGAGATCTGGGTTGATGCGGAGGAAGCGTTGATGGCCAGTGCGTCATAGAACTCACCAGGAGCAATAGACAGAACGGTAACAACGATCTGAACCTCGTTGCGCAGACCATCAACGAATGATGGGCGCAGTGGGCGGTCGATCAGACGGCAGACCAGGATGGCCTCAGTCGAGGGACGGCCTTCACGACGGAAGAACGAACCGGGGATCTTGCCTGCTGCGTAGCTGCGCTCTTCAACGTCTACGGTCAGAGGGAAGAAGTCGAAGTTGTCCTTAGGCTGCTTGCTGACCGAAGTGGCAGAGAGCAACATGGTTTCTTCATCCAGGTAGGCCGCAACCGCGCCCTGAGCCTGCTGTGCGAGACGACCGGTTTCAAAGCGGACGACGCGCTTGCCGAACTTACCGTTGTCAATAACGGCTTCGGCGAATTTGATTTCTGGACCTTCCATTGAAGGTTTCTCCTTTGTTTTACGTCGATTCCCCGTGTGGGATTCGACTCATACATAAAGAGCAGAACAAGACAGAACGAAGGCGTTATCAACGCACATACATCGCACGAGTATCAGACTTCGTGCTGGCCACCAGTAGAAATCCACCAACATCTGTTGGTAAACCACCACCGAAGACCAGCGAACTGCCTGCCTGCTCTTCTCTAAGAGTACCCCAAAACCCTCAATAAGCCCATGAAGGCTGACTTTCGAAGATGAATGTCAGGTTAAATCACAAGAGCCACCCCGAAGGGTGGCTCTTGGTGAATGTCTGTATTCGACTAGCGACGCAGACCGAGGCGCTCGATGAGCTTACGGTAGCGAGTGATGTCGACATCGGACAGGTAGCCGAGAAGACGGCGACGCTGACCAACGAGCAGCAGCAGTCCACGACGTGAGTGGTGGTCGTGCTTGTGCTCCTTAAGGTGCTCGGTCAAGTCCTTGATGCGCTTGGTGAGGAGAGCAACCTGAACTTCAGGAGATCCAGTGTCACCGGGGTGAGTTGCGTATTCGTCGATGATCGCCTTTTTGACATCTGCTTCAAGTGCCATAGTGGGATCCCCTTTCTTAGTACCTCGTTGCGCGGCGCCCCATGCCTTGTGCGTGGAGCTCTCTGTATCCGCGGCCGTTAGACGGCAACCTCATAATGTTATCAGAGCAAATAATTATTGAAGAATCAGAGGCAACAGAATTTAAGACGAAGAAACTATGCAAAACATTTTTGTGGGCTGATGGAGAATTCCATAGCCCACAAAAATATGTTTACGAATGTGCGTCTAAAACAGCAGTTTGTGCAGAAGCTGCAAACTCTTCCAATCGAGCACGATCGATTAGTGAGACCTTGACGTACTGAGTCACTCCGCCAGTGTTAGTAACCGCTAAAGCTGCAGTAAGTCCAGCGACGAAAAGAGCTGCTCCGATTAACAACACAATGAAACCTAGGAAAGCATTGCTAGAGAAAAAAGCAATTCCCAAAAAGGCAAAAATAAGACCAAAAATAATTCGTGGCACAGAAACCTTGGTTTCAACAGCAATGCCGGAGATTTGCTTGAGAGCGTAAGAAACCTTGCGTGATCCAGCAGGAATAATGCCAAAGATGGTGGTTGGTTCCTTACCGCTAAGACCTTGCGGAGTTACTTGGAGCTGAACAGTCAGCCAGAAAAGAAGTGGAGACGGTCTCACGGTAGTAGATGCAAGAACAGTATTCTTGTCGTTGACGTTAGTCATAATTTTCCCTTAGAAATTGTATTGAAAGTAAACAGAAGTAAATCCATCACTAATCATTCAAGATATCAGACCAAACACTCGTATGTGGTACTGCCGGAATACTTTTCAAGTAATAATTACTGATTTTCTGCCTATATTTTGAACTTCGGTCGCTTGCAAACAATCCTAGGATTATAGGCGTTTTGCCTAACGAGTAAATTCATACGAATTGGAGAAAATATCCTGCCTCTAATTCTTTTGACCATCGAGTGACTAGACAATAAGAGAGTATGCAGACATGACTTTTTCTGAAGCAATCCAATCCGTATTCTCCAAGGCAACGAAGCTTGAGGGCCGCTCCCCTCGCTCAGAGTATTGGTACTGGAGATTGTTCGTTTTCATCGTCTCTTTAGTAACAGTTATCCCCGTTGTCCTTGTCGCCATGATGGTGCGCCAGGGTGATGTCTGGGCATTGTTCCCTTTCCTCATTGCAGCGGGTGCTATTGCCGTTTTCTTGTGGCTACTGACCATCACTGTGACCGTGCGTAGACTTCACGACCAGGGCGTTAGCGGTTGGTTCTTCTTGCTCTTTCTCATTCCCAGTGTGGGCTGGATTATCGAGCTGGTGTTCATGTTGCAGCCCAGCCAGCCTGGCTGAAACAAGTACGGCGCCCCCTACCTCGCCAAGTAATTTCCATGCGCATTGTTGTTCGGGTTAAACCCGGCAGCAGCAAAGGACCTCTCATTGAAGAGGATGCCGAAGGGCTTGTTGTCTTCGTGAGAGAAAAAGCAATCGATGGCGCAGCCAACGATGCTGTTGTGAAATTGATTGCTGAGCACTACAGCACTGCCAAGTCTCACGTTCGAGTGGTGCGTGGTCACACGTCACGCATCAAAAAGATTGAAATTGACGACTAAAGCCCGACGTGCTTTCTGAGGAAGGCGGTAGCGTCTTCAATTTCTTCTAGAGATAGCCCGTGCCCCACGTGAGCATAAAGCTGTGCGTCAACGTCAAAATGCGCCGGAAGCCAACGACGAGTGAAATCAATGAGGTCGGGGGTAATCACCGGATCTTGTGGATCTCTGCCCCAAAAAATGGGTGGCTTAACCTCAGCGAGCGCAGCATCCCGCTCGAGGCCACCTGCTGTTGTGTCATCGACGGCGAAGCTAGCTAGAAATACTCCAGCGCTATATCGCTCGGGCTGATGGCGGAAGAGCTGCGTGAGCATAACCCCACCCTGGGAGAAGCCCAGAAGGGCAACATCTTGAAAACCGCCAACTTCGTCCTCGAGTTCATCTATCCAGGAAATAAGTTGGTGCGTGGAGCGCGTCACCTCATTCACGTCACGTCGAAGAGTCGCATTCTCGGCGTCGTAGTCAATCTGGAACCAGGCAAAACCTGGGCCAGCGCTCAACGGAGCGCGTAGAGAGGCAATCACAAATTCTTCGGGCATGTATTGCCCCAACGAGAAGAGGTCGCCCTCGTTCGAGCCGTAGCCGTGCATCATCAGAAGCAGGGGGCGTTCGGCCAGAGCGGAGGCGACCTTTTCGCGTGGTACTGACCACCGCACAGCGGTGCTGTCGATGGCAGGGAAGGTCATGCTTAGCTAACGCCCAGAAGGTCGATGACGAAGATGAGGGTCTTGCCGGAGAGGCGGTGACCGCCACCAGCCGGACCGTATGCCTTAGCAGGAGGGCATACGAGCATGCGACGTCCGCCAACCTTCATTCCAGGGATACCTTCTTGCCATCCGGAGATGAGGGCCTGGAGAGGGAAGTTGATGGATTCGCCACGGTTCCAGGAAGCGTCGAATTCTTCACCGGTTTCGTATTCAACACCGACGTAGTGCACGTCAACGGTTGCACCGGGGGTTGCTTCTGCGCCGTCGCCGACGACGATGTCTGTGATCTCAAGCTCCGCGGGAGCAGGACCCATTGGGGCGTCGATTTCTGGCTTAGTGAGGTTATGTTCAGTCATGGGTTAATTCTGGCAGAGAAAAGGGCCGGCTCCCGAAGGAACCGGCCCCACATTTCACTGGAGGTTACTTTTCTCCATCAACTCCGTCGGAAGCGAGAAGTTCCTTCTCAACCTTTCCGCCGTAACCCTCTTTCTGAGGGTCACCGTGAAGTCCACCGGATACTGCGTATTCTTCTTCAGGCGAAAGCACGAGGCGTTTGCGTCCGTAGAAAGCAAAACCAATCAGCATCAAGGCGTAGATAACCGCAATGGCGATGATGGCTGGTCGTGCTGGCTCGTTGATGAAGAATCCGAAGAAGATCGCCAGCGAGACAACTGCCGCAATAACAGCACCGGGGATACCCCAGGGGCTCTTGTAAGGACGGTTGGCCTTGGGGAACTTCTTGCGCAGGATGATGAAGGACACCATTTGCAGGATGTAAGCGATAACAGCACCCCATACGGCGATGTTCAGCACGATTGCGCCAGCAACACCGGTTGCACCACCGAGTGAGTCAACAGCGATAAGTGCCAGGAAGCCAATGAGGGCACCGACAGTCAGTGCAACATAAGGAGTTTCGCGCTTACCGGTCAGCGAGAGCACCTTAGGGTAGTAACCAGCACGAGACAGCGAGTACATGTTGCGTCCGTAGGCGAACATGATGCCCTGCAGCGATGCCAGCAAACCAATCAGTGCGAACAGTGCGAGCACTGCAGCAGCGCCGTCACCGACCATGGCGCGGAAGCCGTCGAGCAATGGTTCACCAGCTGCACTAATTCCTTCAGCACCGACAAGAGCAGTGTTGAGGAACAGCACGAGCAGACCAGTCACGATCAGCGTGGTGCGAGCGATCAGACCTGCACGAGGGATGTCCTTGACAGGATCGTGAGATTCTTCTGCGGCAAGAGGGAGCTCCTCAATACCGAGGAAGAACCACATTGCATAGGGAAGCGCGAACAGGATTGGCAACCAGCCGTGTGGCAGGAAGGTGGTCTGTCCGGCATCTGGAGCGATGTTCCAGAGTGAGTTGAAATCAAGTTTTCCTGAGAACACTGCCATGACCGAGAACACCAGCAAGATGGCGATCGAGACGATTGACACCACAATGGCGAACTTGAAGGAAATAGACGAGCCTGCGGAGTTCAGGAGAACAAACACGGCGTAGAGGATGATGTACCAGACGAACATGGGCAGATTGAGCCCCAGAAGTTCTGTCGTCACACTGTTGGCATAGGACGCCGAGAAGAAGACGACCACGGCTGTAGTGGCAACGTATTCAATCGTTTCGGCGAGACCCGTAATAAATCCGCCCCACGGCCCCATTGCCGATCGTGCGAATGAATATGCTCCACCAGAGTGAGGCATGGCTCCCGCCATCTCACCGATGCTGAACATCATTCCGTAGTACATGAAGATGAGGACGGCGAATGCGATGAGCATTCCACCAAAGCCGGCGAAACCGATACCGAAGTTCCATCCGGAGAAGTCTCCCGATACAACAGCTGCAACGGCGAGGCCCCAGAGGCCCCATAAACCGGCCGAACGCTTGAGCGTCCGTTTCTTGAAGTAGTTGGCGTCTGCGGTTGTGTATGTCACACCCGAGACGTTCAGAGTGTCTTTGGACATTGATATTTCCTTCTGCTCGGGTTGAGCACCTCGAATACTGAGGTGAGGCACACAACACTGTGAGATTCCTTGGTGATGACTATATGCCTCAATTTGGTTCTTGTAACTACCTTTAACAAATAATTAATCTGAAAAATATCTGCTATTTACCCAATAACGCTTGACATGCATTCTTCAATAGAGTGGTCTAATGGTTGGAATACCTACCTCAAGGAAGAGAGCGACAATGTCCACTGCTGCAGGGAATCTCACCCCCGAAGGCCTCAAAGCCCTCGTTGACGCTGGAACTATTGACACCGTCATCGTGTCTTTTACGGACATGCAGGGCCGCTTGGTGGGTAAACGCGTTTCTGCCCGCCTTTTTGTTGAAGACGTGATGGCGCATGGAGCCGAGTGCTGCAACTACCTCTTCGCTGTTGACGTGGAGAACAACACCGTCGACGGGTACTCCATCTCCAGCTGGGAACGCGGTTACGGCGATATGGCCATGATCCCTGACATGAGCACGTTGCGCACCGCACCCTGGCTCGAGGGCACGGCCATGGTGATGGCCGACATGCAGTGGCTTGACCACACTCCCGTGATGCAGTCTCCTCGTGAAATCCTGCGCACCCAGATCAACCGCCTTTCCAAGCTGGGACTTGTCCCCTACGTCGGAACCGAGTTGGAGTTCATCGTCTTTGATGACACCTATCGCGAAGCCTGGGCCAAGGGTTATGACAACCTGCGCCCCTCCACCGATTACAACGTGGACTACGACCTCCTTGCTTCAACCCGTGTCGAGCCTCTGCTGCGCGACATACGCAACTCGATGGATGCTGCCGGCATGTATTGCGAAGGCGTCAAAGGCGAATGCAACCTCGGTCAGCAAGAAATTGCTTTCCGCTATGACGAGGCACTGGTCACCTGCGACAACCACTCTGTTTATAAGAGTGGCGCCAAGGTCATCGCAGACAAGCACGGTAAGTCGCTGACGTTCATGGCCAAGTTCAACGAGCGTGAAGGTAACTCTTGCCACATCCACATCAGCCTGCGCGACACCGAAGGCAACCCTGTCTTCGCAGACAAGAACGCTGAGCATGGCATGAGCAAGATGTTCCGCCACTTCTTGGCCGGCCAGATTGCAGCGATGCGTGAACTTTCTTTGTTCTTTGCCCCCAACATCAACTCCTATAAGCGTTACGTCGATGGCAGCTTCGCTCCCACCGCCGTGGCGTGGGGGCTCGACAACCGCACCTGCTCTCTGCGAGTAGTGGGCCAGGGTCACGCCATGCGAGTTGAGCAGCGCGTACCCGGTGGAGATGTGAACCAGTACCTCGCCGTGGCTGCATTGATTGCCGCTGGACTGCACGGTATTGAGAACGAACTTGAACTCGAACCTCTCACTACCGGCAATGCCTACACCGGCGGAGCACCCCGTGTTCCCTCAACCCTGCGAGAAGCAGCAGAACTGTTTGCTAACTCAGACATTGCCAAAGCAGCCTTTGGTCAAGATGTTGTAGATCACTACCTCAACTACGCCCGTATTGAAGTAGCCGCTTATGACTCAGCTATTACTGACTGGGAGCGTGTTCGTGGCTTCGAGCGTCTCTAACCGCAAACCCGTTATCGGGCTCACTACCTACCTCGAGCAGGCTAAGTCCGGCGTCTGGGATGTTCAAGCTGCCTTCTTACCCAAGGTCTACTTTGATGCGGTGAATAAGGCCGGCGGCATTGCCGTGCTTCTACCACCACAAGCAATCGATGCCGACAGCGCGGAAACAATCCTCGACGGTCTCGACGGACTCATCATTTGCGGCGGAAAGGACGTTGACCCTGCCCGCTATGGTCAGAGCCCTCACCCGTTGACCGATGAGCCACGCCCAGATCGCGATGCACTGGAAGATGCACTCCTGACCGCAGCCATCAACCGCGAACTCCCCTTCTTAGGCATCTGCCGCGGAGCTCAGATGCTTAACGTCATACGTGGCGGTGACCTGATTCAGCACCTTCCTGAAGTTGTGGGTGATGACCGCTACCAAAAGGGTCAAGGTAACTTCAGTCATATCCCTGTGAAGGTGGAGGAAGATTCACTCCTGGCAACCGTGCTGGGCAATGATGCCCCCGTTGGTGCGATGTATCACCACCAGGCCATCGGTGAAGTGGGAGAAGGCCTCAGCGTTGTCGCCACTACCGAAGACGGTGTTATCGAAGCTCTCCAACTCGATGACGTGCCCTTTGGTCTTGCCGTGCAATGGCACCCCGAACAAACCCTCGAAGACATTGGCCTCTTTAAAGGCCTCGTCGAAGCTGCCCAGACATATGCAGCCGCACACCCTCGCACCACTCAAAGGAGCTCATCGTGAGTTACACCATCATCAACCCCGCGACAGAAGAAGCGGGCGAAACCATTGAGCACCTGAGCCTGGAGCAAACTGACGAGGCCATCGACCGTGCCAAGCGTGCACAAAAAGAATGGGCAGCACGTAATCCAGCCGACCGTGCCGCAGCACTGCGCCTTTTTGCTGACGCCGTCGACGGCGACGTAGAGAACCTGGCTCAGCTCGAAGTTCGCAACTCTGGCCACCCCATCGGACAGGCCCGCTGGGAAGCAGAACACGTGCGAAATGTGCTCGAGTACTACTCAGCTACACCTGAACGACTCTTTGGCAAGCAAATCCCTGTTGCCGGCGGCATCGACGTCACGTTCCAGGAACCTCTGGGCGTGGTTGGCGTCATTACGCCGTGGAACTTCCCGATGACCATTGCTTCGTGGGGCTTTGCTCCAGCACTTGCAGCCGGTAATGCTGTTGTATTGAAGCCTGCTGAATGGACTCCCCTCACCAGCATTCGCTTGGGTGAACTTGCCCTGCTGGCAGGTCTCCCTGAAGGACTCTTCCAGGTGCTTCCTGGTCAAGGTTCCGTTGTCGGCGAGCGCTTCGTCACGAACCCCACCGTGCGCAAAGTTGTCTTCACCGGTTCTACCGCCGTGGGTAAGCGGATCATGGCCGGCGCTGCCGACCAGATCAAGCGCGTCACTCTTGAACTTGGTGGCAAGAGCGCAAATATCGTCTTCGCTGATGCAGATCTCGAAAAGGCTGCGGCGAGTGCACCTTACGGTGTCTTTGAAAACGCTGGCCAAGACTGCTGTGCGCGCAGCCGCATCCTGGTTCAGCGCAGTGTCTATGACAAGTTCATGGAATACCTCGAACCTGCCGTCAAGGGTGTCAAAGTGGGAAATCCTCTGGATGAAGCCACGGAGATGGGTCCCCTGGTCCACAAGAAGCACTTTGACAGTGTCTCCTCGTATGTCCCCAGCGATGCACCTGTTGCATTCCGTGGTTCAGCTCCTGAAGGTGCCGGCTACTGGTTCGCACCCACCGTGTTGACTCCCGATTCTCGCAACCACATCAGCGCCACCGATGAAATCTTTGGTCCAGTCGTCACTGTGCTTCCCTTTGATGACGACGCAGATGCGATGGAACTGGCCAACGCAACCGAATACGGCCTCTCTGGTTCCATCTGGACCCGTGATGTCGGTCGCGCACTTCGTATTTCTCGCGGCGTGGAGTCTGGAAACCTGTCCGTGAACTCTCACTCCTCCGTTCGATACAACACCCCCTTCGGTGGATTCAAGCAGTCAGGTTTGGGCCGTGAGCTCGGACCCGATGCCGCCCTTGCCTTCACCGAAACCAAAAACGTCTTCATTCCAGCCGACTAAGACCAACCTCACTAAGGAGAAACACAATGAGTATTGAAAAGATTGACCTCACCCAGCGTCTTGCCGGCAAGGTTGCTGTCATCACCGGCGGTGCCAGCGGCATTGGTTTTGCCACTGCGAAGCGTTTTGCAGCTGAGGGTGCGACGGTTGTTATTGGTGATGTTGCCCCCCAAGAAGTCGGCGAAAAGGCCGCTGCTGAAGTAGGCGGACTCTACGTTCGTGCAGATGTAACGAGTGAAGAAGATGTAAACAACCTGTTCGACACCGCATTCAAGGTCTACGGTTCGGTGGACATAGCCTTCAACAACGCTGGTATTTCCCCTCCCGATGATGACTCAATCGAGACCACGGAGCTTCCTGCATGGAACAAGGTTCAGGACGTCAACCTCAAGTCTGTTTACCTGTGCTCTCGCGCAGCTCTGCGTCACATGGTGAAGCAGCAGAGTGGCTCCATCATCAACACCGCCTCCTTCGTTGCCGTGATGGGTTCTGCTACCTCGCAGATCTCCTACACCGCCTCTAAGGGTGGCGTCTTGGCAATGAGCCGTGAGCTCGGTGTTCAGTTTGCCCGTCAGGGTATTCGTGTGAACGCTCTCTGCCCTGGACCAGTCAACACTCCCCTGTTGCAGGAACTGTTTGCTAAGGACCCTGAGCGTGCTCAGCGTCGCCTTGTTCACATTCCTATCGGACGCTTCGCGAAGCCAGAGGAACTTGCTGCCGCCGTCGCATTCTTGGCCAGCGATGACTCCTCCTTCATCACCGGATCAACCTTCTTGGTTGACGGTGGTATTTCTTCCGCATACGTCACTCCTCTGGACTAATCACACCTCCAATGTCTCCAGAGAACCCTCCCGGATTGGCCGCAGTAGTAAGTCCCCTCAATGGGGATTTGCTCCTTCGGCCTGTCCGGGGTGGGAACACGTATGAAGAAACCGTGGAGCGGCTTCTTCAAACCATTCGCCTAGGCCTGGCACTACCTGGCGTTCAACTGCCGCCCGAACGAGAACTGGCCACCATGTTGGATGTCAGCCGCGACACCGTGCGGTTAGCTATTTCTTCGCTGGTGGATGCTGGTTACCTCGTGGTGAAGCGTGGCCGTTATGGCGGAACCTTTGTGGCCGAGAACCTGCCCAGCCAGCCGTTGCGCATGGGCCGTGATGGTGAATTGACCCATCAGGTTGATTTCACTCACGACGAGCTCGAGGATGTGTTGATTCTGCGCGAGATTCTGGAGTGTGGCGCTGCCCACCATGCCGCCACCCGCAGTCTGAGCTCCGTCGAACGCGAACAGCTGTGGTCCGTGCACAAAGAAACCACGGAATCCACCGAAGAGAACTACCGCATGCTGGATTCACGTCTCCATCTGCTCATTGCCGAGCTCACCGGATCCCCTTCACTACTGTCACAGGTGGCAACCTCGCGCATGCGTCTGAATGAGCTCCTCGATGGCATTCCCCTCCTTGCCCCCAATATCGCGCACTCCAATGAACAACATGAAGCAATCGTGTTGGCCATCCTCACCGGGGATGCCCAGAAGGCCAGCGAAGCCATGGCAGACCATGTTTCTGGTTCTGCTGCTCTGCTTCGCGGCTTCTTGGGCTAACTCTTCTGATGAGATGTCGCACCACAACGCCTCACTTCGTCACATTTCATGACAGAGTAATTCTGTGAGTGAACACAAAGGCACCCTCGGCATTGCTCAGGGAACAGCCCTCTATATCGCCAGCGTTCTGGGCACCGGGATTTTGGTTTTGCCCGGACTGGCAGCTCAGGTGGCAGGGCCTGCCTCGATTCTTTCCGTGGCTATCATCTTTGTGCTCTCCATCCCTTTGGCAGGAACTTTTGCTGCTCTGGCAGCGCGCTATCCCGACTCGGGTGGTGTGGCGAGCTATGTACGCAAGTCCATGGGTAACACCTGGGCCCGCGTTGCTGGCTATCTCTTTTACTTCGGTGTTGCCGCAGGCGAACCTGTCGTTGCCGTGATGGGTGCGGAGTATGTCGTTGCCATTACGGGTGCTGACCGCTCGCTCTTGCCCGCTGTTGCGGGTGTACTTTTCCTAGTTCCCTTCACACTCAACCTCTTTGGAGTAAAGGTAGCGGGCTGGGTTCAGCTAGGTCTCAGTGCACTTCTCGTCGTTGTTGTGGTCGGCGTTATCGCCTATGGCGCTCCGGCCGTGCAGGAATCGAGCTTCCAGCCCTTCATGCCTCATGGCTGGGTGGGCGTTGGAGTGGCGATTAGCTTGTTTGTCTGGGCGTTTGCCGGCTGGGAAGTGGGAACCCACATCGCCGCCGAGTTCAAGAACCCGCGCAAAACCATCCCCATTGCCACGGGTATTGCTCTCGTCATTGTGGGAACCGCTTACCTTGCTCTGCAGTGGGTCACCATTGGTGTTCTCGGCGAAGATGCCGGCAAGGGCAGTGTTCCTCTGCTGACCTTGGTCAATGAAACAGCCCCCAAGGCCGGTTCAATCATCATTGCCAGCATTGCCGCGATTGTGTCTCTGGGTGTTCTGAACGCTTATTTGGCAGCCATTGGCAAGCTGGGTGCGTCACTGGGACGTGACGGAGATCTCCCCCGCTACCTTGCTAAGGGTGCTGAACCTGATGAGGTGCCACGTCGAAGTTTGATGCTTTCGCTGGGTATCTCCATCGTGTTCTTCGCCATCTTGTTTGCCCAAGATTTCCAACTCTTGAGCCTGATTCCCATTCACTTGAGTTCCATGGTGGCGATCTATGTGCTGGGCATGACGGCAGCCGTGTTGATCTTCCCGCGCTGGAGCTGGGACTGGTGGGTTGCCGTGGTGGCATTGGCCATGACCATCGTGCTGCTGATCTTGAACGGCCCCAACGTGTTATTCACGGTGGGCGTGGCCATCATTGCCGTCATTGTGACGCTGGTGAAGCGACGACTCGCGAAGAAGGCAGCTTTCGCTGCCTAAAAAAGTATTTCTTTCGAACTACATCTCTTCGTGAGTGTTGGGATCTCCACCCCACAGGCGTCCACGCTCCAAGCCAGAGATGACATCCAGCTCTTCAGGCGAGAGATCAAAGTCGAAGCTGTGGAGGTTCGACATCTGACGACCACGATCAGCTGACTTAGGAAGTGGAATTGCGCCCAGCTGAGTGTGCCAGCGGAGGATGAGCTGTGCTGGAGTAACCCCACGTGCCTGAGCGAGGTCAGTAATGACCTTCTCGTTACGCAGTTCTTCTGTCTTGCCCAGAGGGCTCCAGCTTTCAGTCTGGATGCCGTGCTGTGCATGGAATGCACGCATCTGCGCCTGCGGGAAGTAGGGGTGGAGTTCGATCTGGTTGACCGAGGGCACGACGCCGGTGGCGTCGATGATCTTGGTCAAGAACTCTTCGGTGAAGTTACACACACCAATACTCTTGGCTAGCCCGTCGTCTTTGAGCTCGATCATGGCCTGCCACGAGTCGAGGTAGCGATTGACACTGGGGTTGGGCCAGTGAATCAAGTAGAGGTCGATGTAGTCGAGTCCCAGTGTCCGACGGCTCAGTTCAAAAGCAGCCATGGTTTCATCGAAACCGTGGGCAGCACCGGGAAGTTTGGTGGTGACGATGATTTCCTCGCGAGGAACTCCCGAGGCGGCAATCGCCTTACCCACTTCGCCCTCATTGTTATACCGCGTAGCGGTATCAATCAGGCGGTATCCCTCATGGATGGCGTTGACGATAGAAGCAATGCCATCGTCACCGGTGAGTTTGTAGGTTCCCAGACCAATCTGGGGCAGAACTAAACCATCGTTGAGGGTAACTGTGGGAGTTGTCATACCCTCCAGCATAGGGCTTTCTAGAGCGTGACGAGAGCGTGAATATCGCGCCCGGCGAGGCGCTCACGGCCGGCGAGAGCTTCGAGCTCCAACACGACAGCAATTCCTGCCACTTCCCAGCCAGCACGCTCGATCAACGACACTGAGGCACCGATAGTGCCGCCAGTTGCGAGCACATCATCGAGGACGAGAACACGAGAACCTGCAGGCAATGAAGCGGGGTTCACTTCGAGCGTGGCAGAACCATATTCCAAGTCATAGGTTTCACCAATGATGTCACCAGGCAGCTTCCCACCCTTACGAATGGGCAGAACACCGACTCCGCCATCAATGGCTGCGGCAGCTGCCAGCAAGAATCCACGAGCCTCAAGGCCTGCCACGGCATCAAACTTGCCCACAAAGGGCTCAATCAAGCCATCGACAACAGAACGAAAAGAAGCTCCATGGGCAAACACAGGAGTGAGATCCCGAAAGAGAATCCCTTCAGAAGGGAAGTCGGGAACAGTCACCATGCGTTGCATGACGACATCGGTCGCGTTACTCATGTTTCCAGCGTAACGAGGGTGAGACTACTCTGAGTCCATTCCCGAGATCTTTGCGGGCGACAGCTCGCGCAGAACATCTTCCTTGGTCATCAGGCCTGCTTCAACGACCAGGTCTGCCACGGGGCGACCTGTCTTGAGTGCCTGCTTGGCCAGCTCTGCAGCGGGGCCATAACCAATGAAGGGAATCAAGGCGGTAATCACTCCAACGCTGGAGGCAACCATTCCTTCCAGGCGCTCCACGTTGGCTGTGATGCCCACAACACAGTTCACACGCAAAGTCATGCATGCCTGAGCGAGCCAGCTAATGCCCTGCAGGAGTGAGTAAGCAATCACAGGTTCAAAGGCGTTGAGCTGAAGCTGTCCACCTTCGGCAGCCATGGTGACGGTGACGTCATTGCCAGCAATGGCGTAAGCAACCTGGCTTACGGCTTCAGGAATAACAGGGTTGACCTTGCCCGGCATAATCGATGAACCTGCCTGCTGAGCAGGAAGGTTGATCTCGCCCAGACCAGCCTGGGGTCCGGAGGAAAGCAGACGAAGGTCGTTACTGATCTTGGAGAGCTTGATCGCTGAGCGCTTGAGGGTGCCGGAGAAGCTCATGAATCCACCAGCGTCACTGGTGGCCTCAATGAGGTCAGGAGCGCTGGTGATATCGAGTCCAGAAATCTTCGCCAAGTGGCGCACAGCAGCCTCGCGGTAGCGAGGATCTGCCGTGATACCGGTACCAATAGCGGTAGCACCCAGGTTGATTTCACTCAGCATCCACACCGTCTCGGTAAGACGGTCATAGTCTTCACCGAGCGTGGTGCCAAAGCCATGGAATTCTTGACCCAAGGTCATAGGAACAGCATCTTGCAGCTGTGTGCGGCCGACCTTGAGGATGTGCTTGAACTCTTCACCCTTGGCGTTGAAGGCGTCACGAAGTAAGCCCAGCTCGGTGAGTAGGTGAGGTAACGCAAACGCGAGTGAGAGCTTCACCGCGGTGGGGTAGGTGTCGTTGGTGGACTGTGACTTGTTCACGTCGTCGATGGGGTGCATGTGCTCATAGGAGCCCTTGGCGTGCCCCATAATCTCGAGGCAGCGGTTCGCAATGACCTCGTTGGCATTCATGTTGGTGCTGGTTCCCGCACCACCCTGAATCACACCAACGACGAACTGTTCGTGCCATGCACCGTCAATGATTTCCTGGCAAACGCGGTCAATGATGTCAGCCTTGTGCTGGTCCAGAACACCGATCTCTGCATTGGCGCGAGCAGCTGCCTGCTTCACGCAGGCCAGAGCAACGATGAGCTCGGGGAATACCGAGATGGGACGCTTAGCAATGGGGAAGTTTTCCAGAGCACGTGCGGTGTGAACGCCCCAGTAGGCATCTGCGGGAACCTGCATGGCTCCGAGTGAGTCGGTTTCTGTGCGGGTAGCTGCAGGCGCAATCGGCAGCTGAGCATTCCCAGCGAAGTTGCCAACACGGTCGGTCGAAGACAGGCCAAGTGTGTCGATGGGACGAGTGGATGGTGTGGTCTGTTCAGACACTGGTTATCAGCTCCATTGCTGTGTTGAAGGACTTTGTGGGTCGTCACGAGTCTAGAACGGTCATTCGGGCACGAACAAGGAAGGCGTCCGGCTATTCGGACAATTCATTAGCTCAATTTTCGAAGCAAACCTGTGATGAGTTTCTTCTTTGATTCCGTAAATGGCGGATAGACCAATGCCAGAGTTTCTGGTTTGAGCGGCTTCGACAAGATTGCCTTCTCGTGACTAAACGTGTCGAAGGAGCGCTTGCCGCGGTAAGCACCAATGCCACTCTCCCCTACGCCACCAAAGGGCAAACCGGGGACACTCAAATGAAGAATAGCCACATTGAAACCAATAGCCCCAGAGCTGGTGCGCTCGGTGAATGCACGACGAACTAATGTGTTCTCGCTAAACACATAGAGCGCTAACGGCTTGGACTTGGAGTTGATGAAGTCAATTGCGTCGTCAAGATCTTTGACGGTGATCATGGGCAAGATCGGACCAAAAATCTCTTCCTGCATCACCGCAGCATCTCTTTTGACGTCAACCAAGACAGTGGGCGGGATGTATCGCTGCTTCGCCACGGGCTTGCCTACGGCAACAACACGACCGTCCTTGAGAAAGCCACTCAAGCGCGCAAAGTGATTGTCGTTGATGATGCGACCATAGTCATCCGAGAGCAGCGGATCAGAACCATAAAGATTCTCGATTGCAGTCACGAGGTGTGACTCGAGTTCTTTCTGGACGCTCTGTGTGGCCAGGATGTAGTCCGGTGCAACACAGGTTTGACCTGCGTTGAGATATTTTGCCCACGCAATGCGCAACGCTGCAGCTTCGAGGTCAACAGAGTCGTCGATATAGATCGGCGACTTCCCACCAAGTTCCAGAGAAACAGGTGTGAGGTTCTTTGCCGCAGCTTCCATCACTATCCGTGCCACGCGGCCATTGCCGGTGTAGAAAATGTGGTCGTAGCGTTGCTCAAGCAACCAACCAGTTTCTTCAGCGGCACCCTCCACAATCGCAATGGCGCGTGGGTCGAGATAGACCGGAATCAACTTGGCCAGTGCCGCCGATGTAGCTGGTGCTAACTCACTGGGCTTGAGGACTGCCGCATTACCTGCCGCAATAGCACCGACCAAGGGAGCTAACAGTAACTGCATGGGGTAGTTCCAGGGGGCAATGATGAGCGCAACACCCACTGGCTCGCTGACAACAAAAGCCTTTGCTGGCATGGCTGCCAGCGGAACGCTCACCTTATAGGGCTTGAGCCAACTCGAGAGATTCTTGAGGGCATAATCAATGTCGCCCAAGATGATGCCGATCTCGGTCAGCTGGGCCTCTGACGCACTTTTGCCCAGGTCCGAGAACAACGCAGCTTCAATAACACTCTCGTTATCGACCACCATCTGACGCAGGGCGTTGAGCTGGTTGATGCGCCACTGACGTTTGGCGGTCAGGCCAGAGTTATAGGCATCACGCAGTGATGCGACGAGTGCTGCGGCTTCTGACTTTTTCTTCAGCGTGGTCATGGCAACACACTACGCCTGCAGGCTGAATTAGTCGCGTGGCTGAACGCTATAACGACGCAGTTGGAGGGAAGGGTTGGTCTGGCGCGCATCAATGACGGCCTGAATGTTGACCGTGGCGATGGAGACACCCATCTGGTTGCCCATGTCGATGAGTGTTTCACCCATGGGAGAGATAACACGAGACATTCCTACCGCGATGGGAGGAATCTGGTCAGCAGC
>NZ_JAVWTF010000036.1:0-19916 GCF_036667855.1 Aurantimicrobium sp.
CTACTTTGCTCACCACATCGGTGATGCGAGGTTCACGAATAGCTTCGGTGATGTCTTCTTCATTGACTCGAACGAAGTACTCATCAGGGTTGGTACTGATGACATAGCCAAAGTCTTCGAGGCTCTCAATAACGGCGGCTTCATCAGAGGGGTCTACGGCTTCGTTGAGCACGTGCCATGCCACTGCGCGGTAGGCAGCACCGGTGTCGAGGTAGGCAAAGCCCAGCTTGCGAGCTGCTGCCTTGGAAACAGAAGACTTTCCACTTCCGGCAGGACCATCAATAGCTACAACTATGGGGGTGCTCATTAGGCCACTCTCCAATTTCGTTTTTCAAGTTCACTCACGAGGGTCTCGCGAACCTCGGGCACGACAGAGAACTCGACCATACCCATCTGTGCACCTTCAGCATGCTCAAGGCGAAGATCTTCCAAGTTGATGTTGAGTTCGCCGAGTTCCGTCAGCAACTGAGCCAACTGCCCGGGACGGTCATCAATGAGAACCACAATCTGTGCGTAACGCTTGTTTTGACCGTGCTTGCCAGGCAAGCGTGCAACTCCGGCATTACCTGCCGACATTTCTTCGGCAATGACCTTACGTGCACCAGGTGCGGAGATGTCCTTCAGTGCGTCAGTGACGCTCTGAAGGTCTTTCTGGAGGTTCTCTAGTACACCCACGATGGAATCCTTGTTGGCTCCCAAGATCTGTATCCAGAGCTCTGGTGAGCTCGCTGCAATACGGGTCACATCACGCACACCCTGACCAGCCAAACGCACTGCTTCATCAGAAGCGCCCTCAAGCTGCTTCGCCATCAGGCTCGAGACAATCTGGGGAACGTGTGAAACCAACCCCACAGCCTCATCATGGGCTTCAGGAGTCATTTCGATGGGAACTGCACCCAAGTCCAGAACGAGGTCCTCAACAAGGGCTAAAGCCCACGCAGGAGTCTCTTCATCACGACAGACCACCCAGGGGCGACCCAAGAATAGATCGCCACGGGCAGAAATAGCTCCGCCTCGTTCGCGGCCAGCCAGTGGGTGACCACCCACGTAGTGGGTGATGTCCACGCCACGTGCTTGCAACTGGTGCAAGGGAGAGAGTTTCACGCTGGCCACATCAGTGACAACGGCGTCAGGGAAAGTTTTGAGCTCTGCCTCAATGACATCTGCGGTGACATCTGGTGGCACGCACACCACAATAATTTTGGGCTGGTCATCGGCATGTGCGGGGCGTCCAGCACCGAGGTCAGAGGCTAAGTGGACAGAGCTGGGAGACGAGTCGGCGAGCGCAACATCAATCCCCTGCGAGCGCAGTGCAAGACCGATACTGGCACCGAGTAACCCCGTTCCGACGATACGGACTTGGGCATCCAAGCGCACGGCGTTGGTGTCTGACATTAGTTGTCATCTCCTTCGCTCATATCGTCGTTATCGATCTCGGTGTATTCGGGCAGTTCTTCGGTGTTGGAGCGCGAAAGCGCGAGTACTGCCCCTAATTCAACTTTAGTGAGGTCTCTCATGTGACCGGCGGGTAGTGTGCCCAGGTTGAGTGGGCCGAATGCGCGACGAACAAGCTCAAGGACGGGGTGACCGACTTCTTTGAGCATGCGACGCACAATGCGGTTACGCCCCGAGTGCAGGGTGATCTCCACGATGGAGGAATCTCCATTGTTGGAGGAAGACAACAGGCGTGCTTTATCCGCCTGGATAAAGCCATCGCTCAAGTCAAAGCCCTTGGTGAGCTTAGAAAGGGTCTGTGGCGTGACCTTACCGCGTACCTTGGCGATATAGGTCTTCTGCACACCAAAGGACGGGTGAGCAAGCACATGTGCAAGGTCTCCGTCATTGGTGAGAATGAGTAAACCGCTGGTGTCTTGGTCTAGACGTCCCACATAGAACAAGCGCTCTTCGTAGTCACGAGTGAAGTCAGAAAGATCTGGACGTCCCCGGTCATCAGCCATCGAGCTGACCACGCCAACGGGCTTATTCAGAATCAAGTAACGCTTCGAGGTGTCTACCTGCACGGGGATTCCGTCTACAGTGACTTCGTCTACCTCAGGGTCCACGCGAAGCCCAGGTTCGGTCACTAACTGCCCATTGACCGCAACACGGCCCTGAGCAATCATGTTCTCTGCCACCCGGCGTGATGCAACACCTGCTGCAGCCATCACCTTCTGGATACGAATACCTTCAGGCGCTGCTGCGGCATCCCAATCCTCAATGGGTGGGCGGTCAGCGTTCTTCACACCTTCGGGTAATGGATCACCACTACGAAGCGTCGACATCGAAGCCTTCCTGGCCATCTGGCAACAGTGGCGAGATGAGGGGAAGCTCATCTAAAGAGTTGATTCCAAGTTGCTGGAGCAGTAGGTCACTGGTGCCGTAAAGAATGGCACCGGTCTCAGCATCACTGGATACTTCGGTAATCAATCCACGGCTGAGCAGTGTGCGCACTACCGAATCCACGTTCACGGCACGGATCTGGGCAATCTGACCACGGCTAATGGGCTGCTTGTACGCAATAACCGCCAGGGTTTCCAACGCAGCTTGTGACAGCTTGGTGGGGTTCTGGGTCAGAACGAAGTCAGCAACAACGTGGTCATAGCTTTCACGGACATACAAACGCCATCCGCCGCCGACTTCACGCAGTTCAAAACCGCGCTCTACTCCCCCGTTGACTCCGTTGTAGTCGTTCACCAAGTTCTCAATAGCCTGCTTTACTGCTTTGACCGGAACGCTCATGGCCGTAGCAATGGAGACCATGGATTGTGGCTCATCCGCAATCATGAGGATGGCTTCGATAGCGCGCTCAACATCCACCACAGGCACGTGTTCTGCGACGGTGGCTTCCACGACGTCCTCGACAGTCACTTCGACATCTGTCTGTTCGACAATTTCTTCGTTAGCGGCCTGTTCGTTATCGGTCTGTTCGTTAGCGGTCATAGTCAGCCCCCAAGTTGGCGAGGTTCTCATCGGACCAGTTGGTGGCGGTCCATTCGATTGTCAGATCTCCCAGGGGTTCATCCTGGGCAAAAGTAATTGCTGCGTGGCGGTAGAGCTCCAACACCGCCAGGAAACGCGCCACGATGACACCGGCAATTGCCGCATCTGCGACGAGTTCTCGGAATGTCATGGGCTTGCCCTGACGAAGCTTGGTCACGACGGTGGCAGCCTGCTCACGGATACTCACCAAAGGTGCGTGCAGGTGATCAAGTCCCACCACGGGAATCTCACGCGGCGCCATGGCCAGCATGGCCAACGCCGCGAAGTCGTCAACACTGGTGTTCCAGATCAGTTCTGGCACCTGCTTGCGGAAGCGGTCTTCTAGACGCACAGTGCGCACGTGACGCGTGGACTCGGCATCCATGTTCTCGCTGAACCACTTCGCCACGTCCTTGAAAGCGCGGTATTGCAACAGGCGCGCAAAGAGCAGGTCACGAGCTTCAAACAAGGCGGCGTCTTCAGCATCCACAACTTCACCCTGAGGAAGCAGCCCCGCTACCTTGAGGTCGAGCAGAGTGGCAGCGATGACTAGGAACTCAGTGGCAGCGTCGAGTTCTTTTTCAAGATCAAGAGTCTTGAGGTACTGAATGAACTCGTCGGTGACAACGCTGAGCGAAATCTCGGTGATGTCGAGTTCGTGCTTAGAAATGAGGCTCAGCAGAAGGTCAAAAGGGCCTTCAAACTCCCCCACGGCAACACGAAAACCGCCGTCGACAACCTCTTCAGGAGTGCCGACAGCGTAAGTGGTGGCTTCGCTAAGCGACGACACCGCGTTCGATCAGTTCACGAGCGAGCTGGCGATACGCCTTCGCAGAAGCGTGCTCAGGAGCAAACTCGGTAATGGGAACACCGGCAACAGAAGCATCGGGGAACTTCACGGTGCGACCAATGACAGTGTCGGTGACCTTGTCACCGAAGGTTTCGACAACGCGCTCCATGACTTCCTGCGAGTGCAGAGTACGAGGGTCATACATCGTGGGAACAATGGCATCGAGTTCGATAGCAGGGTTCAAACGTTCCTTGACCTTGTCGATGGTCTCAATCAAGAGAGCAACACCACGCAAAGCAAAGAACTCGGTAGCCAATGGAATGATGACGCCGTGAGCTGCAGTGAGCGAGTTCACAGTCAACAGACCCAGTGAAGGCTGGCAGTCAATGAAGATCACGTCATAGTCGTTCTTCACCTGACGAAGCACACCGGCAAGAATCTGCTCGCGGGCAACCTCGTTGATGAGGTGAACTTCTGCTGCAGAGAGGTCGATGTTGGCAGGAATCACATCCAGGTTAGGAACCTTGGAATGCTGAATAGCTGACTTAGTGTCCTTGACCGATCCACGCATGAGGTCGTAGATGGTGGGGACGTCGTGAGTTTGGATGCCCAAACCTGCAGAAAGTGCGCCCTGGGGGTCGAAGTCAACAGCAAGCACCTTGCGGCCATATTCAGCAAGAGCTGCTGCAAGATTTATGCTCGTTGTGGTCTTACCTACGCCACCCTTTTGGTTGGACATAGAGATGATGCGTGCAGGACCGTGAGAAGCAAGTGGCTCAGGTACTGGGAAGTCTTTCAAGGGACGTCCAGTTGGGCCGACTTTCACGCCGTTCTTGTACGTAACCACTCGAGTGTCCCCACTGTGAGATTGAGCAAAATGTTGGCATCCTGAAAACCATGTCCCCGGACTACCGTGATGCCCATTCTAGCTAGTTCTCAGGCTGAAATACCTTGACTAACCTTGCGCACGTGGGTGTGCCGTGATGTAGGTCTCACGCAACGTATCTGCGGTCACCAGAGTGTAGATCTGCGTGGTTGCCACAGAGGCGTGACCGAGCAGTTCCTGCACTACACGAACGTCCGCTCCGCCTGCTAGCAAGTGGGTGGCAAATGAGTGCCTAAAGGTGTGTGGCGAGAGCTCAACATTAAGCTGTGCCCGCTCCCCTGCTTCCCGAATGATGAGCCATGCCATCTGGCGACTCACACGTGCTCCCCGTGGCCCTAAGAAAAGTGCAGGGGTGGACTTACCTCGGGCAGAGAATAAGGGTCGCACGCGCACCAAATAGGCATCTAATGCTGCTTGAGCATAAGAACCCACCGGCACTATGCGCTGCTTTCCACCCTTACCGCGCAAACGAATCATGCCCTCGCTCATGGTGACGTCATCAACATTGAGGCCAACGGCCTCAGAAATACGAGCCCCAGTGGCATACAGCAGTTCCAGGAGTGCTTTATCTCTCACTCGGACTTCGTCATCACCGTCGGTGGCTGCAATCAATGCGGACATTTGCTCGACGGTGATGGCTTTGGGAAGTCTCTTGGGAAGTTTGGGCGGGTTCACGTCAGCAGTGACGTTGTTCTCAATGATGTTCTCTTCCACCATGAACTTGTGGAATCCCTTGATGGAGCTGAGCGTGCGGGACTGGCTTGATGACGTCAGAGGGCTCTCGGTGCGGGTGGCAAGCCATTGAACATACGCGCTCACGTCCGGCAGGGTGATGGCTTCAGCCTCTGTTGTGCCACGCTCCCCAAGCCAGGCCAGATACGCGTCAATATCGCGCGTGTAGGCAGCAACAGTGTTCTGAGACAGACCACGCTCAATGGCGACATATCTCAGGTAGTTATCGCGGGCTCGTTGCAGGTTCATGGTGAGTAGTGCGCTGGCTTAGGCCTGCCAGGGAGCTCCTGAGCCCAGAGCATCACGGTGTTCACGCATAGCCCACGGGGCATCACCTGGACGCAGAGTGTCCCAACCTCGTGCCCGGGAAGCAAAGGCGTTCAGAACAGCAATCTGGAAGATGGAATTACTGACGTTTCCTGCCAACACGGCATCATGGGCCTCGTCCAAGCTCACCCAGCGCAGTTCCATGTCTGCTTCTTCTTCACTGCGTTCGAACGGAACGGGAGTGTTGTGGAGATCCCGAGCAAGAAAGATGCGCACGATCTCGTTGGAGCCGCCAGGTGAGGTGCAGTAATCGGAGAGAACCGACCACGAATCTGCTTGCAGATCTACTTCTTCAGCGAGTTCTCGTTGCGCAGCAAGAAGTGCGCTTTCACCAGCAATATCCAGCAGTCCTGCCGGAATCTCCCATTCGCGGGTGCGAATGGGGTGACGGTACTGCTGGATAGCAATGAAACGATCATTGTCATCCAACGCGAGAACAGCAACTGCACCAGTGTGGTCGACATAGTCACGGGCAATGACGTGTCCGTTGTATTCGAAACGTTCGTGCTCGATGTTCCAGACACGGCCGGTGAACACCGTCTCGCGTTCGGTGATGGTCACCTCGGCAGGCTGGTCAACCAGACCTTCCGCGTTGGTGTCGGACACGTTAAGCCTTTTCGATGTCGAACAGGCGAGTAGCCTTCTGGCGCTCCAAGGAAGCTTCAACCAGACCTGAGAACAGGGGGTGAGCGTTGTTGGGGCGTGAACGCAGTTCAGGGTGTGCCTGAGTAGCGATGTAGTAAGGATGAACCTCACGAGGAAGCTCTACGAACTCAACTAACTGACCATCAGGAGAAGTACCCGAGAAGGACAGACCAGCGTCAGCAATCTGCTGACGGTAGGTGTTGTTCACTTCGTAACGGTGACGGTGACGCTCTTCAATCAGTTCAGATCCATAGACCGCAGCAGCGAGTGAGCCAGGAGTCAGAGCTGCCTTGTAGAGCCCCAAACGCATGGTTCCACCCATGTCGCCATCGTTGATGATGTCGACCTGCTCCGCCATGGTGGCGATGACAGGGGTCTTGGTTTCAGGGTCGAATTCTGAAGACGAAGCGTCAGGCAGACCCGCAAGGTTGCGAGCGTACTCAATAACCATGCACTGCAGACCGAGGCATAGACCCAAGGTTGGAATGCCGTTCTCACGAGCAAACTTCAGCGCACCGAGCTTGCCTTCAATCCCGCGAATACCGAAACCACCTGGAACACAGATGCCATCAAGATCAGAGAGGTTCTCTGCAGCACCATCGTGAGTTTCGCAGTCGTCAGACGGAATCCAACGCAGGTTCACCTTGGTGCGGTGAGCGAAGCCACCGGCACGAAGTGCCTCAGAAACAGAGAGATAAGCGTCTGGCAGGTCGATGTACTTTCCAACCAAACCGATTGTGACTTCGTGTGCAGGATCGTGCACTGCTTCCAGCAGTGGCGACCAGTGCGACCAGTCGACCTCGTTGCAGTCCAGGCCAAGCTGCTCCACGATGTAGGCGTCGAGGCCCTGGCTGTGCAGCATGGTGGGGATGTCATAGATGCTGGGAACGTCTACTGCGTTGACGACAGCGTCTTCGTCCACGTCACACATCAATGCAATCTTGCGCTTGTTGCTTTCAGTCACGGGACGGTCAGAACGAAGCACGAGTGCATCTGGCTGAATACCAATGGAGCGCAGCGCGGCAACAGAGTGCTGAGTGGGCTTGGTCTTCTGCTCGCCCGAGGCGCCCATGAAGGGAACGAGGGACACATGCACGAAGAATACGTTCTTGCGGCCGAGTTCGTGGCGAACCTGACGAGCAGACTCAATGAATGGCTGTGATTCGATGTCGCCAACGGTTCCACCGATTTCGGTGATGATGACGTCTGGCTGAGGGATGTCCTCTGCCTGCAGGCGCATACGGCGCTTGATTTCGTCGGTGATGTGAGGAATGACCTGAACGGTGTCGCCCAAGTATTCGCCGCGACGTTCCTTGGCGATGACCTGAGAGTAGATCTGACCGGTGGTGACGTTAGCAGCCTGAGACAGGTTGATGTCAAGGAAGCGCTCGTAGTGTCCGATGTCGAGGTCGGTCTCGGCGCCATCGTCGGTGACGAAGACTTCACCGTGCTGGAACGGGTTCATCGTTCCGGGATCCACGTTGAGATAGGGATCGAGCTTTTGCATCACAACGCGGAGACCGCGTGCGGTGAGAAGATTGCCGAGGCTAGCCGCCGTCAGGCCTTTACCGAGTGACGAGACAACGCCCCCGGTGACAAAAATGTGCTTGGTTACGTTGTTTCCCGAAGTATTCACCACGGAATTAGAGCTTATCAGCGAGAGGAAGCCAGTTGAATCAACTCGCGGGCGTGAGCCAAAGCATTTTCAGAATCTGGCAGTCCGGAGAGAAGACGTGCCATCTCGGCTTCACGGTCTGCTCCACGCAGTGTTTGCACGCTACTTTCGGTCACTTCGCCTGATGTGTCCTTGACTACTCGTAGGTGATTGTTCGCAAAAGCCGCAACTTGCGCCAAGTGCGTGACAACAATTACTTGGGACTTTTCTGCCAAGCGGGCAAGGCGTCGACCGATTTCAATCGCCGACGCACCACCCACACCAGAGTCCACTTCATCGAAGACGTAGGTAGGAACTGAATCTTGTCCTGCAATGACGACTTCCAGCGCAAGCATGATGCGAGAGAGTTCACCACCGGAGGCACTCTTGGAAATGGGGCGTGGATCAGAACCAGGGTGAGGCCGCAACAACAGCTCGACCGTGTCACATCCATGAAGAGCCAGCTCGTCATTCTTGGTGACCTTCACGAACAACTGGGCATCGGGCATTGCCAACGCAGAGAGTTCCTCGGTCACCGCTGCAGAGAGTCGAGCAGCAGCAGCTTCACGGAGGTCGTGAAGCGCATCAGCACCGCGCACTACAAGTGCATGATCAGCCGCTACTTCTTCAGCCAACTCAGCGATGCGGTCCGTGTCACCGTCAAGTTCGAGGAGTCGACGACTCCCTGAATCCAACAGCGCAATGACGTCATCGAGCGTGGGGCCATATTTACGAATAAGTGTGTTGAGTTCTGCACGACGGTTCTGGATAACGTCGAGATCTCGCTCCCCTTCACCCTCGAGGTTCGCCAGGTGACTCGAAAGCTGACCAGTGACATCGTGGAGCTGGAAAGACAGTTGCGTCAAAGTCTCCGCAATACCCGACAGCACTGGATCAACATCTGACATCTTCTCGAGCTGACGCTTAGCCGCATCCACACGAGCGAGAGCATCTCCTCCGTCACCTTCTTCAGAGGAAAGCGCTTCTCTGGCAAGGGCCGTCGCTACACGAAGATCTTCGGTATGAGTTAGACGCTCGGCGAGAGCCGTGAGTTGCTCATCTTCGCCGGGCTGTGGCGCAGCTGCTTCAATCTCAGAGATGGAGAGGCGAAGTTCTTCGGCTTCACGCGTGCGCGCGTCTCGCTGGGCAGTAATTTCGGCTAATTCAGCGGCATTGTTCTTCCAACGACGGAAAGCGTGGGCATACTCCCCCAACACCTCTGCGAATTGTGCACCGGCGAAGCGATCAAGAGCTTCACGTTGGGCTGAGGCAGAGCGGAGGCGGACCTGGTCAGACTGACCATGCACAGCAACGAGGAGTTCACCCAGTTCACCCAGCACAGCCACGGGAGTGCTGCGTCCACCCACAACTGCTCGTGATCGGCCTTCTACGGAAACGGAACGACCAAGCAGAAGCTCATCACCTTCGATAAGGCCACCTGCGTCGTTCACGGTTTCGGTGATGGCTTCAGGGTTGGTGAGGATCCAGCGACCTTCCACCCATGCGGTGTCACTACCATTACGCACGGCCGAAGAGTCTGAACGTTCTCCTCGCAGCAGACCAAGTGCAGTAACAACCATGGTCTTACCTGCGCCAGTTTCACCGGTAATTGCAGTGAAACCAGGGCCCAAAGGAAGCACAGCCTCAGAGATCACTCCGAGGTCTCGGATGCGAATCTCCTCGATCACTGCCCTGGTCCTCGCCATCCCGTGACGGGAAGATCAAACTTCTCCACCAGACGGTCAGTGAATGCTTCCGCGTGGAAGCGGGCAAGAAGAACAGGCGTAGGTGACTTCTTCACAATCACACGAGCACCTGGAGGCAGGTTACGGGTGCGACGACCGTCACACCACAGCACTCCGTGACCACTGCGGCGCTCCATGATTTCGACAGCAAAGACAGAATCCGGCCCAACCACGAGCGGACGTGCAAAGAGTGCATGTGCTGAGAGAGGTACGAGCACCATGGCATCCACCGTGGGCCACACAACAGGGCCGCCGGCTGAGAAGTTGTATGCCGTCGAACCAGTGGGGGTACTCATCACGACGCCATCGCAGCCAAAACTGGAAAGTGGTCGGCGATCAACCTCGATGACAACCTCGAGCATGCGCTCACGGCTGGCTTTCTCAACGGTTGCTTCGTTGAGGGCCCAGGTTTCAAAGACAACCTCGTTGGCAACCTTCACGCGCACAGACAGCGTGGAACGCTCCTCAACTTGGTAGTCCTTGGCGAGCACACGAGCCACCGTCTGAGGAATTGAGTCACGTTCTGTTTCTGCCAAGAAACCAACGTGGCCCGTGTTCACACCCAGCATGGGAACTGCAGCATCTCGCAACAGTTCTGCCGCACGAAGAATGGTTCCATCACCACCAACAACGATGGCGCATTCAATTTGCGTAACAGTGACGTCCTTGTCGAGCGTGACAAGAGTGGTGAGTTCGGGCGCGAGTTCTTGGACGGGACCAACCTCAAGTTCACGAAGAACAGGGATGGCACCTTGTGCCTGAATGTCACGGCAAACCTGAACGGCGGCTTCGAGGGTGGCCTGCTGGGCAGCGTGAGAGACAACGAGAATAAAGCGTTGTTCAGCGCTCATTGTCATGCTCCTGCCAGTTGATGAACCTGCTGAGTCCATTCTGACGGATTTGACTGACTATCCGCACGGAGCCAGAGCACATACTCGTGATTACCTGCCCCACCCAGGATTGGGGAGGACAAGAGACCACAGACGCCTAAACCGTTATCGAAAGCAGACCAGAGCACTGCCATCACGGCATCTTCGCGTAATGCGGGGTTAGTCACAATGCCCTCTTTGACGCCGGTGCGACCAACTTCAAACTGCGGTTTGACCAAAAGCACATAATCCGCGGTGGGCGTGGCACACGCTTTCAGCGCGGCCATCACATGAGTCAACGAAATAAAGGAGAGGTCAGCAACCACAAGATCGGCGACGAAGTCCCTCTTAACCAAGCCAGAGAGCTGACTTTGATCGAGATTCTTGGCGTTGACCCCTTCCACAACCAACACACGCTCATCTGAGCGGATACGTGGAGAGAGTTGACCGTGACCCACATCCAATGCAACGACGGGCTCTGCACCGCGTTCTAAGAGAACTTGCGTGAATCCCCCGGTACTGGCCCCCACATCAAATGCGGCGCGGCCCTTCACATCAATGCCGAAGCCCTCTAAACCGGCAAGTAGTTTGTGGGCAGCGCGAGAAACGTAGTGATCTGCACCGTCAACAGAGAGTTCGTCAATTTCGTCGACTTTAGTCGAGGCTTTGTTCACGACTTTGCCGCCCACACGAACAAAACCATCTGAAATGAGGGTTGCTGCATGTGTGCGCGAACGCGCCAAGCCACGCTCAGCCAGGGCAGCGTCGAGACGTTGACTAGTCACGGGCAGGAATGTCGCCGCCTTCGAGCTGGGCACGAAGATCGTCATAAAGCTTTGCGTAACCCTCAGCTCGGGTTTCAAGTGGCTGCCCCTCAACAACCGAGAGCGTGGAGACGAGTTCGCCGTCTGCAGGGCTCTGGTTATTTTCAGGATTGCTCATACGTCAAGGTTATCTCACCCCGGAATAAGAAAACCTTGCAGGAGAGACGATCCTGCAAGGTTTTACTTATGTCCTCTGATGGTGCTTAGAGGTGACGCTCATCCACGCCGTTGTAGGCCGACAACGGGCGGATAAGTGCGTTTGCTTGGAGCTGCTCCATGATGTGAGCTGTCCAACCAGTGATTCGTGCTGCCACGAAAATGGGGGTGAAGGTCAGGGTGTCAAAACCCATCAGGTGATATGCAGGACCTGAAGGGTAATCCAGGTTAGGCAGGATTCCCTTGCGCTCTGTCATCGCGGCTTCAAGGCCTTCGTAAAGGTCAAGCACATCGGGGCGGTTGTAATACTCGATGAGTTCAACCATGGACTTACGCATGGTGGGAACGCGAGAGTCACCCTTCTTATAAACACGGTGACCAAAGCCCATGATCTTGCGCTTCTCTGCCAGTGCCTGCTCGAGCCATGCTTCTGAGCGAGCTGGAGCATCAGGGCCGAAACCAATCTCGTTGAAGATATGAAGCACAGCTTCGTTCGCACCACCGTGCAGAGGTCCCTTGAGTGCAGCAATGGCACCGGTCACTGCTGAGTAGAGATCAGACAGCGTCGAGGTAATCACACGTGCGGTAAAGGTCGAGGCGTTGAAGGAGTGCTCTGCATACAAAATCAGGGAGACACGGAAGGCATCCACCACAACGTCATCTGGAATCTCGCCGAAGCTCATCCAGAGGAAGTTTGCTGAGTAATCCAAGTCTTCGCGAGGCTCAATGACTCCCTCGCCACGACGGCGACGCTGGTCATAGGAAACGATGGCGGGAAGCTTGGCAAACAGCGTGATGCTCTTGGCCAGGTTTCCTTCAGGAGATGAGTCGTCTGTGTTGGGGTCCGACGCACCAATGACACTGACTGCTGTGCGCACAACATCCATGGGGTGGGCTGTCAAAGGAAGCTCATCGATGACGCGCTTGACGTTGGCGTCCAGGGCGCGTTGTGCTTGCTCAGACTTCTGGAACCCAGCAAGTTCTGCTGCTGTAGGAAGTTCGCCGTGCCAGAGCAGCCAAGCTACCTCTTCGAAGCTCTTGCTGGCAGCGAGCTCTTGCACAGGGTATCCGCGATAGAGCAGCGAGTTGGTCTCAGGGTTCACTTTGGAGACGGCGGTTGCGTCAACAACAACACCGGCAAGGCCTTTGAAGATCTGGGGTTGTTCGGTCATAGCGTGTTCCTCACAGATTGAGCTAGTGCTTGGTGTGGGTGCTCAGGTCGAAGTTGAAAATGCCTGAATCGAAGTGGTTGTATTCCTCGTAGTCGAGGGTTTCGTAAAGTTCTGCACGGGTCTGCATCTCAGGAACAGAAGCCTGGAAGGAACCAGTTTCCTTCAAGGAATCAAGTCCTCGGACCGCAGAGCCCATGGCCAAACGCAACAGCGAAACCGGGTAGATCACGATGTTCACGCCGATGTCAGAGAGCTGCTGCTTCGTGAAGAGCTCGCTCTTGCCAAACTCCGTCATGTTCGCGAGCATCGGCACGTCAATTGCTGCACGCATAGCCTCAAATTCCCTGAGGTCCTTCATGGCTTCAGGGAAGATCGCGTCAGCACCAGCATCGATGAGCATCTTGGCGCGGTCGATTGCTGCATCAAGGCCTTCAGCGGCACGGATGTCGGTGCGAGCCATGATAAGCAGGTTCTCATCACGACGAGCATCTACTGCCGACTTGATGCGCTTGACGGCGGTGTCGTTGTCCACGACAGCTTTACCATCAAGGTGACCGCAGCGCTTGGGGTTGACCTGGTCTTCAATGTGAAGGCCAGCAACACCCGCATCTTCGAGAGTCTGTACGGTGCGGGCAAGGTTGAGTGGTTCGCCAAAACCCGTGTCCGCATCGATGAGCGCAGGAAGATCAGTCATCCGCGCAATCTGCTGACCACGGCCGGCAACCTCGGTGAGGGTAGTCAGACCAATGTCGGGTAGACCAAGGTCTGCTGCCAAGACAGCACCAGAGATGTAGACACCGTCAAAACCTTTGCTCTGAATGAGCTTGGCCGAGAGCGGGTTGAACGCACCGGGGAACTGCAGCAGTTCACCGGTGGCTAGACGCTCTCGGAAGAGACGACGTTTCTCTGCAGAGGTTGTCTTGGCATACAGCATTAGAACAAACCCTTGGGCAGTGGTGCAGAAGCGAGAACGCCAGCCTTAGCTGTGACGGTCAAGCCCCCGATTTCTTCAGCAGTGAGCTCAGGCAGACGCTGAACGAGAGCCAGGAAGCGCTCAACTTCAGCATCTTCAATGACACCGTCAGCGAGGATACGGAATTTGTTGATGTATTGCTCACGAGCAAAGGGACGTGCACCGAGGGGGTGCGCATCTGCCACAGCAAGCTCGTCCACGATGACCGTTCCATCGTTGAGGGTGATCTCTACGCGACCACCGAATGCTTTCACAGCAGGGTCTTCGGAGTGGTAACGACGAGTCCACTCAGCATCTTCCAGCGTGGTGGTCTTGTTCCACAGTGCGATGGTGTCAGCACGACCTGCACGTGCAGGAGCGTAGCTGTCCACGTGGTGCCACGCTCCATCCTGCAGTGCCACAGTGAAGATGTAAGGAATCGAGTGATCAAGAGTCTCACGACTTGCCGTGGGGTCATACTTCTGGGGGTCGTTTGCACCCGATCCGATGACATAGTGCGTGTGGTGTGAGGTGTGGATGACCACGGACTTCACGTTCTCAGGGTCGGTTGCCTCGGGGTGCTCATTGTGGAGCTTGCGCGCAAGGTCAATCAGTGCCTGTGCCTGATATTCAGCCGAGTGCTCCTTGGTGTAGGTGTCAAGGATTCCGCGCTTGGCCTCGCCCTTTTCTGGCAGTGGCACTTCGTATGAAGCAGAAGGACCATCAAGCATCCACGCAATGACGCCGTCTTCACCTTCATAGATCGGCGTGGGGCTGGTCTCGCCGCGCATCGCGCGGTCGACAGCCTCAACAGCCATCTTTCCTGCGAAAGCAGGTGCGTGTGCCTTCCAGGAAGAAATCTCACCCTTACGCGACTGACGCGTTGCAGTGGTGTTGTGAAGTGCTTGACCCACAGCTTGGTAAATAGTTTCAGTAGGAAGACCCAACATAGTTCCGATACCAGCAGCTGCCGAGGGGCCGAGGTGGGCAACGTGGTCAATCTTGTGCTTGTGCAGGCAAATTGCCTTCACCAGGTCTACCTGAATTTCGTAACCGGTAGCGATACCACGAATGAGATCTGCGCCTGAAACTCCGACGTGCTGCGCAACAGCAAGGATGGGAGGAATGTTGTCGCCGGGGTGTGAATATTCAGCTGCCAAGAATGTGTCGTGGTAGTCGAGTTCACGAACTGCAACACCGTTTGCCCACGCAGCCCACTCAGGTGAAACGCGAACGTCCTGAGGCTCCCCAAACAAGTTTGCACCATTGCCACCAGAAGACGTGGGGTGCGAGAGTGCCTGAGATCGCGCTGAAACTACAGGCTTACGAGTCAACGAAGCTACAGCAACGGATGCGTTATCGATGATGCGGTTAATCACCATTTCAGTTACTTCAGCGGAGACCGCTACGGGATCAGAAGCTACTTCTGCAATCTTCCATGCGAGCTGGTCTTTGCGTTCGAGAGTTTCTTCACTCTTATATACGCGAACGTTGTGGAGCTTCATCGGGTTTCCCTTCGTGGGGCGTCGTGTGTGGTTTAGGCCACGTCGACTGATTTGAGGTGCCCCTTGACTGAGGCTCGGATATTGGTCAAAGACTTGTGCAGGTGCACGTGAGTAGCGTGGGCGGCAAGTGCTGCATCACCATCGATGATCGCTTCAATGATGAGCAACGTCTCAATCGCACTTTCGTGCAGACGAGCAGGGTTGCCTTTGGCGATACGTCGAATGCGCGAAAGGTGAACTCGTGAGTTCTGCAATGCAGATACGAGATAGGCGTTATTCACGGCAGCGTCCACAGCCTCATCAAACTTCTCATTGAGCTCGTAGTAGTGACGAACACCCTCCTCGCCGGATTCAATGAGGCGATCGGCATCTGCGAACTGTTCAGCAATCTTGATGAATACCTTGGGATCACGGCGCTGAGCTGCTAGTCGTGCTGCCTGCTCTTCGAGTGCTTCACGAACTTCATAGAGCTCGGTGATGTTCTCCAATGAAATTTCGGTGACAACAACACCGCGGCCTGGGGCCGACTCTACGAGGCCATCTGCAATGAGACGAGAAAGCGCTTCACGTAATGGCGTGCGTGAGACACCGAGACGCGTTGACTGTTCTACTTCCGCCAGGATGGTGCCGGGAGCAATATCGCCATCCACGATTTCTTGGAACAGCTTGCTGTACGCCTTATCGCTTGCTCTCACGATGTCTCCTTTGACGGGTTGACTTGAGCTTATTGTATACAGACAAGCTCCTTCATGTATACACACAGGTGTATTAACACGCAATAGTTGACGAAATATTGGACGTTTTGTCGATTTGTGTATACAGTCATCACTATCGTTCCATTTCCTAGAGACATTTGTATCTAGGTCAAGGATCAGCAGCACAACTCAACAGGTCACAACGGTGTGGCCTGAACTCAAAGGGGAGGCGAGAAAATGACTGCATCAACAGGTGCCTACCGTGCAGCATATGAGGCAAGTGCCGCTCACCCTGAAGAATTCTGGATGGACGCTTCAAAAGCAGTTGATTGGATCACTCCCCCAACTTCCGCAGGGGCGTTCTTGCGTTAGGTATTAGATATACAGCTCCTCAGGAACAGTGAAACCGAAGATGGCTAGACCGCTGCCCCAAATCACCTGACACGCAGCACGCAAGAGATCAAGCTTGTTCTCTCCCCTACTCACGATGGTGAGATTCATGCCGTCTTTGCGCACGGTTGCTCCCCGAACCGAAACAGAACCATCTTTATTGGTGATGACGGCAGGATAGAGCTCTGAGAGCTCTCGCAGGTCATTCAGGATGTAGTCAGGGCGAGAACCGACAGGGGCAGCTAACAACTGCTTTGCCTGGTCGATCCCTGTCAGCACGAGTACAGTCTTCATTCCGGCACGATTACCACCCATGACGTCGGTGTCGAGGCGGTCCCCGATAAACAAGGCAGTCTCTGGAGCTGCGGCTGTGCCGAAGCGACGGGCTGCCTCGTCAAAGATGGGGAGTTCCGGCTTTCCCGCCACAACTGGAAGCCGACCTACCGCAGTGTGAACAGCAGAAACCAACGTCCCATTACCTGGCGCAACACCGCGGGCAACAGGAATGGTCCAGTCCATATTGGTGGCAACCCAGGGAATACCAGCAGTTTCACCAGCCCCAGTAACAGTGCCACCAAAAGCATCAGCAGTTGGGCGAGCGTTCAATGCAAAGGATGCCTCTGCAAGCTGCTTCCACCCCAGATCGGGCGAGAAGCCCTGAATCACAGCGGCAGGATTGTCATCAGCTGAGAACGTGACAACGTAACCGTTTTTCTCCAGCTCATAGGTCAGACCTTCACCACCGACAACCAAGATGGTGGAACCAGGTTCAACAAGTTCAGCAAGGAGATGCATGGCTGCCTGGGGTGAGGACACAATATCGTCGTCAGAACAACTCAAACCCAACTCACGCAGGTGACCTGCAACGCTGGAAGCTGTGCGAGAAGCGTTGTTGGTGATGTACCCCACACGAATGTGCTCAGCAACAGCATTCAAGGATTCCACAGCATGTGGAATCGCTCCAGGCCCTGCATAGACGACACCATCGAGGTCAGCAAGAACAACGACCTTCCCCTCAATGGGGCTAGGGGCTAGTTCTGGCTGCTTCTTGGAGAAGAGGCTCACGCCTTATCTCCCTCGGCATCCAGGTGCGCTGTCTCAATCAAGATCTGACGAACGTCATCTTCGAGAAGGTCATCAGGACTAATTCCTTCAGCGATGAGGGCATCCTTTTCCTCTGAACTCAGTTCCACCTCAGCACTGTCCGATTCCTCGAACGCGCCTGAGCTGATGACATCAGCCAAAGCGAGACCTTCGTTATCAACCAGGCCCTCAGATACGAGCTCGAGCTCGTCTTCTTCGAGTTCTTCTTCGAACACGACAATGTCTTGTTCATCTTCGTCCGAAGATTCCATCAGGTCCGCAGCAACGAGAGCCTTCTCGGCAATTTCAGCACAGGTGGTCCACTCAGCAGCTTCTTGGTGTCGACCAAGCTCTTCCAGAACCTCTGCATAAGCACTAAATAATGCAGGGCTATAGGTGAACGCCTTGGTGGGATCAAGCTGAGGAATTTCGAGCTCGGCGAGAGCAAGGTCAACCTGATCGAGATCCAAACGAGCACCCGACATCGCAATAGAGAGAGCAACCTGTGTTGCTTCACTGAGTGTGGAGCGTTCAACAGAACGGCCCAGTTCCAGCGCCTTGTCTGGACGTCCAACACCACGCTCTGCATCCACCATGAGTGCAATCTGCTCGTTCGAGCCAGAAATGCGACGGTAGGTGCGAAGTTCACGCAAAGCCAGAGCAAAGTCACCAATGGCATAAGCCGTAATTCCGAGAGTTTCACGAACAATCGCAATACGACCAGCACGACGTGCTGCCGAGAGCACATGCTGGTGAGCAAGTTCAGGATTCTCATCCATCAAACGAACCGCCATCACAAGGTGCTTGGCAACGCGTTCTGCGTTTTCTTTAGTCAGAGTCTTCAGCTCATTACGAGCGACCTTGTCGAGCTCATCACCGGTGACATCGTCATCGATCCATGGGTCATCGTGGTGTGGACGAACCATACGCAGTTCGCGAGCCATGCGCTGCTCTTCAGTAAGTTCTGGATCTTCCCAACGAGAAGAGCGGTCTTCACGACCACGAGGAGCACCAGCACGGTCTGGACGACCTCCACGGTCACCGAAACGGGGACGTTCTGGACGGTCTCCGTAGGATGGTCGATCTCCCCCACGATCTGGACGAGGACCACGATCACCATATGAGGGACGGTCTCCGCGTTGGGGGCGATCTCCATAACTGGAACGGTCAGAACGCTCCGGACGGGGGCCTCTGTCACCGTAGGAAGGACGGTCTCCACCGCGATCGGGACGAGGACCACGATCACCATATGAGGGTCGTTCTCCCCGCTGAGGACGATCACCATAACTAGGACGCTCGGAACGTTCCGGACGAACATTACGGTCTCCAAATGAAGGCTTACCGCCTCTATCTCCGCCTGGACGTTCGCCTCGAGGAGCTCCATTTGAACCGCCTCGGCCGAAACCACCGCGCTCTGGACGTGCGTTACGGTCTCCGCGGTCACCATATGCGGGGCGATCACCCGCTGGACGGTAAGGACGGTCACCTCGTGGTGCACCATCACGACTGCCGTAGGTAGAACGTTCTCCACGGGGTGCACCTTCACGAGCTCCATAACGAGGACGCTCTCCCCTATCGGGACGAGCTCCATATGAAGGTCGTTCTCCACGCTGAGGACGGTCACCGTAAGAAGGACGTTCTCCACGTTGAGGGAGGTCACCGTAAGAAGGGCGCTCACCACGTTGAGGACGATCTCCATTGCTTGGACGCTCGCCTCGCTGACCACGGTCTGCGTAACCAGGGCGGTCAGAACGATCTGGGCGTGAGGCGCGGTCACCATAGGTGGGACGATCACCGCGTTGCGGACGTGACTGTCCATCACGGGGAACGCCATAGCGGTTGGGACGTTCTTCTCGAGAACCCTCTGAGCGGTTGTTGCGGGGACCCTGGCCGTCACGGCGGGGTCGGTCAGCACGATCAGGCGTGCCAAAATCTTCGTTGTTATCGCTCATAAGAGAGTCCTCTGTGTAGTTTGATCGCATCTGCGGCGCTGCCATCAGGTGCAAGGTCTAGCTTAACGCAAAATAGCCACCCGTAAAAACGGGTGGCTATTTTACAAATAAGTCCGGCGGTGTCCTACTCTCCCACAGGGTCCCCCCTGCAGTACCATCGGCGCTGAGAGTCTTAGCTTCCGGGTTCGGAATGTAACCGGGCGTTTCCCTCTCGCTATGGCCGCCGAAACACTATTGATGTATATCAAAGTGAAACGAGCACATACGAAATGTGCAGGTTCTCGACCGTACATCGAGAACCACTCAGTGGACGCGAACATCAGGCCACAAAATCCAGCCTTACAACGGATTATGTGTAGTGATTATCAAATTATTGGCTTATTAGTACCGGTCAGCTCCATGGGTCTTTAGTCCCCACTTCCACATCCGGCCTATCAACGCAGTAGTCTAGCTGCGAGCCTCTCCCCCGAAGGGATGGAAATCTCATCTTGAGGCGCGCTTCCCGCTTAGATGCTTTCAGCGGTTATCCATTCCCAACGTAGCTAATCAGCGGTGCTCCT
>NZ_JAVWTF010000037.1:0-16977 GCF_036667855.1 Aurantimicrobium sp.
CCACGGTGCGGTGCATGAGGGCGCCGGTTTCGTGTCCGGTGCGCTTGACCAGATCTTCTGCCAACTCATCAAGTTCGGGCAGGTAGTTGTTCTTCTCGCGCATAATCGCTTGCAGCTCGGTGTTGGCACGACGTGCCTCTTCCGGGGTGGCAATGGATTGGCGTGAGCGACGCTCCATTTCTTTGTGGAGTCCCACGATGGCTTCGAGTGCCTCATCACTGAGTCCTTTAGTGCTGCGCACGGTGGGGAGGTTGAGCGCGGTGTAGAGCTCGGACTGCTGCAGGCGGTCGAGTTCAATCTCGAGCTCGGAGCGACGGTCAGGGGCTTCGGTGCTGAGTAATTCAGGGACCGTGACACTGAGTGAGCTCGCAATGGCGTTGAGAAGCGACAGCTTGGGTTCGCGCTTGCCGTTCTCAATGAGGGAAAGCTGGCTCGGCACAACGCCGACGGCGTCGCCGAGCTGTTCCAATGTCATTCCCGCGGTGATGCGGAAGTGCTTGATGCGTTTGCCCAAAATCATCATGTCAGTGGCCATTTCTTTACAATACGAGAAAAACAGCGATTATTTCTAGTCAAAACGGGGAACAATTCTGTTATCAGAGGTGAATACTTGAAATATCACCAAGTTTTACTTCCCTCGAAGCTTGGGTGAGACAAAGGAGACTCAGATGTCGATCGCAGACCTCACTCGGACAGAACCCATCGTTCAGCCTGAGGTGCCCATCGCTACTGACCTCAACGCACCTCCCTTTGTCACGCAGCGTGCCCTGCTGCACTGGGTTGCTGACATTGCCAAGCTGACCAAGCCTGAGCGCATCGAATGGTGCGACGGTTCCGATGCTGAATGGCACCGCTTGACCAAGCTTCTTGTTGACGCCGGATCGATGATTCCGCTCAACGCCCAGAAGCGTCCCAACTCGTTCCTGGTTCGTTCAGACCCTGACGACGTTGCGCGAGTCGAAGACCGCACCTTCATCTGCTCCGTCAACGAAGCAGATGCTGGTCCCACCAACAACTGGCGCGACCCTGACGAGATGAACGAAGAGCTGCGTGGACTCTTTGACGGTTCCATGCGCGGTCGCACGATGTACGTCGTACCTTTCTCCATGGGGCCCTACGGTGGTCCTATTTCTCAGGTGGGCATCCAGCTCACGGACTCTCCCTACGCTGTTCTCAACCTGCGCATCATGACCCGTATGGGATTTGATGCACTGGCGCAGATCGATGAGAAGACCCCCTGGGTTCCTGCCGTTCACTCAGTGGGCATGCCACTTGTTGACGCAACAGGCCGCCGTATTGCGGACATTGCGTGGCCTTCGAACTCCACCAAATACATCTGCCACTTCCCTGAGACTCGTGAAATCTGGTCCTTCGGTTCTGGCTACGGCGGAAACGCTCTGCTGTCCAAGAAGTGCTTCTCGCTTCGTATTGGTTCCTTCATGGGTCTGCAGGAAGGCTGGCTCGCCGAGCACATGCTCATCCTCAAGCTCACCTCACCCGAAGGCAAGGCGTACCACATGGCTGCGGCCTTCCCCTCGGCCTGTGGCAAGACCAACCTCGCCATGCTCCGTCCCACCGTCCCCGGTTGGAAGGCCGAGACTATCGGTGATGACATTGCCTGGCTGCGCCCCGGCGCAGATGGTCGCCTCTTTGCAATCAACCCTGAAGCAGGCTTCTTCGGTGTTGCTCCTGGCACCGGCGAAAAGACCAACCCTGTCGCGATGGATACTGTGGCCTCCAACACCATCTTCACAAACGTGGCACTCACCGATGACGGCGACGTCTGGTGGGAGGGTATGACCGAGGCGGTCCCAGACCACCTCATCGACTGGCGTGGAGAAGACTGGACTCCTGATTCCGGTCGTCCAGCCGCTCACCCCAACTCTCGCTTCACGGTGCCCATTCAGCAGTGCCCCACTCTCTCAGAGGAATGGTACGAAAACGCTGGTGTGCCACTGGATGCCATCATCTTTGGTGGTCGCCGTGCAACCAACATTCCTCTCGTTGCCGAAGCCTTCGACTGGCAGCACGGTGTCTTCATCGGTGCCACCATGTCGAGTGAGCAGACCGCAGCTGCTGAAGGAACCGTGGGCGATCTGCGTCGCGACCCCTTCGCCATGCTTCCCTTCTGTGGCTACAACATGGCTGACTACTGGGGTCACTGGCTCGAGATTGGCAAGACCTTGGGCGACAAGGCGCCTTCGATTTTCCAGGTGAACTGGTTCCGTAAGGATGCCGATGGCTCCTTCCTGTGGCCAGGCTTTGGTGAGAACTCTCGTGTGCTCGAGTGGATTGCGCGCCGTGTAGACGGTGACGTTGCCACTGAGAACGCACCCATGGGCCGCGTTCCTGCCGCTGGCACCTTCAACCTCGAAGGTCTGGATGTCTCGGACGAGGCAATGGAGAAGCTTTTCCACGTGGACCGCAACATGTGGACCGCAGAGTGCGACCTCACCGAGGAGTACTTCGACAAGTTTGGCGAGCGCGTTCCAGCTGCGCTCACCGATGAACTGGCTCAGCTACGAGGACGTCTCACCACGTAGAACTACTGAGCCATAACCGACATTTTATTGTCGGACGAGTGAACCGGGCCATTGTCTCTTTGACTCGGTGAGAGGATGGGGCTGTACATCTGGAGGGAAACTGATGACCAGCCCCATCTTCTCCTCACTTCGAGGAGTGACAAGCACACGCTATGTCGCCGCTATCTGGACCTCACGTGTCCTTGCTCTCGCGGTCACGGCACTGTATTTCACTGCCTGGTGGGATGAATCACAGGCACGGCAAGAACCCATGCTTGGCGGCGCATCAAACCCCAGCCTGATCTACACCTGGGCAGTGTGGACGCACCTGTTTCCTGCCGTGGCCATCTTGCTGTTCACCGTGGTGGGCTGGAATCGTCCCGGCCTAGCCGGTATTGGCTTCGCCATCTTTGCACTGCTACAAGCCTTCACCGTGGGCACAGAGCTGGCCTATTTGCCCATCGTGGTTGCCCCGGGGCTGATCGTGGCCATTGCCTATGTCACCGCCTATCGCTGGGGAATTCGTGAGCAGTATCTGGAGAAGAACAAATGAGTGACAACCAGATAGAGAAGAAAGAACAATCCAAACTCGATGAACTCATCGAGGTCATGGCTGTTCTTCGAGCACCGGGCGGTTGCCCCTGGGATGCTGAGCAGACTCACGAGTCCCTGATAAAGTACTTGGTCGAAGAGACTTATGAGCTCATTGACGCTATTGAGTCAGGTAATCGTGAGGAGATGATCGAAGAGCTCGGTGACGTGCTCTATCAAGTAATCTTCCATGCCGACCTCGCCTCCACCACTCCCGGTGAAGAATTCGACATCCAAGATGTTGCCGCCCACATGACCGCCAAGATGGTGGGGCGTCACCCTCACGTCTTTGGCGAAAACAAGCTAGAAACAGCCGACGATGTCATGGCGGTCTGGGATGACCTCAAGAAACAAGAAAAGCCCGGACGAACCTCCACCCTGGATGGCATTCCGCAGTCCATGCCTGCCCTCGCGCTCGCCGAAAAACTCCTCGGCAAGGCAGAAACGGTGGGTCTCGAGAAGCAACACCTGCCCGATCCACCCATCTGGGCAGATGAAGACGAAGTCGGCAGCATTCTGCTGAGCATTGTCTCCTCTGCACGTGAGCAGGGCATTGATGCTGAGAAAGCTCTGCGTGTGAGGCTGCGTGAACTCCAGGAAGACATTCGAGAGGCAGAATAGATACATGGCTCGTGACGTATCTCCTCCCCGTGGCATGCGGGATTTCCTGCCTGCAGACAAGGCAAAGCGCGAACGCGCTTTACGTGTCATTCGAGATGTCTACGCCAGCCATGGCTTTGAAGAAATCGAGACTCCCGTTGTTGAAGACTTTGAGCGCCTGCACTCTGGCCTCGGTGGCGATAACGAGAAGCTTGCCTTCAGCGTGCTCAAGCGTGGTTTGGATAAGGAAGCGCTTGAAGCAGCTGCCAACTCAGGTGATGCCCACGACTTGGCAGACCTCGGTCTGCGCTTTGATCTGACTGTGCCTTTGGCTCGGTTCTATGCAACGCACCGTGCTGAGCTCCCTTCGGTTTTCCGTGCGATACAGATTGCTCCGGTCTGGCGAGCTGAACGCCCCCAGAAGGGCCGCTACCGCCAGTTCGTGCAGTGCGACATCGACATCATTGGTGAAGCAGGACAACTTGCTGAAGTTGAGCTCATCACGGCGACCTCGGCTGTTCTCTCCACCCTGGGCCTTGAGGGTTGCACCATTCGCATCAATGACCGTCGCATTTTGGCAGGCATCCTCGATTACTGCGGGTTTGCCCCCGAGCGCTTCGGATCTGCCCTGATCTCGATCGACAAGCTCGACAAGATCGGCACCGAGGGCGTCGTCAAGGAACTCTCCGAGACCGGCCCCGATGCAGCAGCGGTGCTAGGCGGACTGCTCGAACGCATTGAGCCACACCTGGCTTCTGGTGGTGTCCCGATGACCACCGCAGACATTCTCTCTGTCCTGCCTGACGGCATCGATTCTGATGCCGTGGCAGACCTGGAAACCCTGGCGAAGTCGTTGACGGAGCTCCCTTCGGGTGTTGAGGTGCGCTTCGACCCCACCCTGGTCCGCGGCATGGGGTATTACACGGGCACCATCTTTGAGATTGCCCACCCCGAGTCTGGTTCCTCCGTCGGTGGCGGCGGTCGCTATGACGGCATGATTGGTCGCTTCCTGGGTCAAGACGTTCCTGCAGCGGGCTTCTCCATTGGTTTTGAGCGCATTGTTGACCTCATCGAAGTCGACGACGCTTACGTCTCAGACAGCGTCGTGCTGGTTCACGATGCCGTGCTGGACAGCGCTGATCTGAGTCTTTCGACATTGATTGGCATCAAGAGCGAGCTCATTGCTGCGGGTAAGCGCGTGCGTCTCGAAAAGCGTGCCAAGAACCTCACTCCCGTGCTCGATCGTGCTCGGGAAGCAGGATTTGGCTCCTTTGCCTTTGTTTCTGCTGAGACTACGAGTGCCAAGGACCTGGTCTTCAAGGACCTCGCCTAGAATTACTAGTAATTCCCTCACTTTTTCTACACACCACCTAACACATCACAAGGAGACACTGTGGCCCTCATTGACGCCATTGGCGCACGCGAAATTCTCGACTCTCGCGGTAACCCCACCGTTGAGGTAGAGGTTCTGCTCGAAGATGGCGTGCTTGCCCGCGCTGCAGTCCCATCCGGTGCATCCACCGGTGCTTTCGAAGCATACGAACTTCGCGACGAAGACAAGAACCGTTACCTCGGTAAGGGTGTTCAGAAGGCAGTTGACGCCGTCATCGACGAGATCGGCCCTGCACTCGAAGGCTTCGACGCTGCTGACCAGCGCCTCATCGATGGCGCCATGATTGAGCTCGACGGCACCGAGAACAAGAAGCGCCTCGGTGCAAACGCCATCCTCGGTGTTTCTCTTGCTGTTGCGAAGGCTGCTGCAGACTCTGCAGACCTTCCTCTCTTCCGTTACGTTGGTGGCCCCAACGCTCACACTCTTCCTGTTCCCCTGATGAACATCATCAACGGTGGTGCACACGCTGACACCGGTGTGGACATCCAGGAGTTCATGGCTGTTCCTCACGGTGCAGAGAGCTTCTCTGAAGCACTGCGCTGGGGTGTGGAGATCTACCACTCGCTCAAGTCACTGCTCAAGAAGAACGGTATGGCTACCGGTCTCGGTGATGAGGGTGGTTTCGCTCCTGACCTCCCCAACAACCGTGGTGCACTCGAATTCATCGTCGGCGCTATCGAGCAGGCTGGCTTCAAGCCAGGTAAGGACATTGGTCTTGCACTTGACGTTGCTTCTTCTGAGTTCTACAAGGATGGCGCCTACCACTTCGAGGGCCAGAAGCGCACCTCTGAAGAGATGACCGCGTACTACGCAGAGCTCGTTCGCGACTTCCCCCTCGTCTCCATCGAAGACCCACTGGATGAAGATGACTGGACCGGTTGGACTCACATCACCGCTGAGCTTGGTGACAAGCTCCAGCTCGTGGGTGACGACCTCTACGTCACCAACCCTGTTCGCCTGCAGAAGGGTATCGACCTCAAGGCCGGTAACTCGATCCTGGTCAAGGTAAACCAGATTGGTACCCTCACCGAGACTCTCGATGCAGTATCTCTCGCACAGCGTCACGGCATGAAGGCTATCCTCTCTCACCGTTCCGGTGAGACCGAGGACACCACCATTGCTGACCTCGCCGTTGCTACCGACTGTGGTCAGATCAAGACGGGTGCACCTGCTCGTAGCGACCGTGTTGCCAAGTACAACCAGCTTCTGCGTATTGAAGAAGAGCTGGGTGAAGCAGCTGTCTACGCAGGCAGCAGCGCTTTCCCCCGCTTCACCGCCTAAGGCGTCACTGGCCCTCAATGGCTAAGAAAAACGTTCGCGTTCGTAAGGTTCCGGTGGCTTTGGTCACCGGAACCACGAAAGCGGGCGTCTGGCTCGGCAGTATTCGACTGTCGGGCTTTTCTATCTTGATCATGAGCCTGACCCTGCTGGGCATGCTCGTGCTCGCTCCGAACATCAAAATTTGGATTGAGCAACGTCAGGTTATTGCCGATCTGCAAGCTGAAGCTGATCTAAAAACTTCTCAAATCACAGACTTGGAAAAGCAGCGTGCACGCTGGGATGACCCCGCTTATGTGCGTGCTCAGGCCCGTGACCGTCTCTACTATGTCATGCCGGGTGAGATCAGCTACCTCGTGATCAACGACGCCACCATCGATGACCTCAAGCGCGAGAAGGCAACTGCTTCTCTGCAAGACACCAGCACTGACTGGGTCTCAGGTCTGCTCAAATCTTTCCTTGTTGCTGGTTTGGGTACTCCCACACCTGAACAAGTTCAACCCACACAGTAAGAAAGCTTTCTATGCGCCCGCCATTTGACCCTGCCACCGACGACGACATCCGTATTGTGTCGGCGCAGCTTGGCAGGCCCGCGCGCGATGTGATTGGTATTCCGGCACGCTGTGTGTGCGGTGCTCCGACAGTGGTCGCGACCGCGCCCCGGCTGTCGGATGGAACCCCATTTCCCACCTTCTACTACCTCACTCACCCGGCTGCCACAATCGCCATGTCTGATCTGGAAGCAACCCAGGTGATGGCCGAGTTCATCGAGATTCTGAACGCCGACGAAGAGATGCAAAAGCAATATCTCGTCGCGCATGAGCAGTTCATTGCCGACCGTGAATCCATTGCTGTTGTGCCTGAGTTGGATGGTATTTCTGCTGGCGGTATGCCGGTGCGCGTGAAGTGCCTGCACGCCCTGGCTGGTCACGCTCTGGCTGCCGGTCCTGGCGTGAACCCCATCGGTGATCTTGCCTTGGCCCGGTCTTCCTGGTCACCTGAGGTGTGTCAATGCATCGACTACGACGCGGTTTAGCCTCCCTCTCTGTTCTTGCCGTCACTGCCTTGGCAGTGCTTTCGGTCACTCCTGCACGCGCGGACTACATTCGAGACTTCGAATACTGGTTGGGTGACTACAACTTCTATCAAGCCTGGGATGTGACCCAGGGTGATGGTGTGCTGGTCTCGGTGATTGACTCAGGTATCGGCTATGCCCCCGACATCAACGCTGCGGTTGTCGGTGGAGCTGATTTCTCTGGTGTGGGCTCACCTGATGGTCGCACTCCGGTGGGGGAGTCACCAGATCACGGAACGCTCGTTGCCTCAGTTCTGGCCGGTCGTGGCACTGGTGGAAACAACGGCGTCTTGGGGACGGCCCCCGCAGCACAACTGCTGTCCGCATCCGTGGCGTTTGGTGTGGAAACTTCGATTCCTTCCGACGAGCAGATTGCAAATGCCATCATCTGGTCTGTCGATCAAGGCGCCAAGGTCATCAATATGTCCTTGACACGTAACAGCCTGGAATGGCCCACAAGCTGGGACAAGGCATTCCTCTATGCGTTCGAGCATGATGTGGTCATTGTGGCCGCTGCTGGCAACCGAGGAGCAGGCACTACCGAGGTGGGCGCACCTGCCACGATCCCTGGTGTGCTGACGGTGGCTGGTCTCGACGTCAACGGTGAAGCAAGCTATGACGCCTCGAGTCAAGGAATCACCATTGGTGTTTCCGCACCCAGTGAAGCACTCGTTGGGGTTGCACCCGGTGGTGCCTACATGAAGTGGTCTGGCTCCAGTGGTGCGACTCCGATTGTTGCCGGCCTGGTTGCGCTGGTTCGTGCGTCACACCCCGAGCTTGATGCCAACAATGTGATCAACCGCATCATCTCGACAGCCACTCCCGTGGGCGAGGTTCCCAGCCCCATATATGGCTACGGCAAGATCAATGCCTATGCCGCAGTGACGGCAGATGTCCCCACGGTGAAGAAGAACCCACTGGGTTCTTTGGAAGAGTGGATCAAGCTCTATCGCCGTGGAAGTAACACCACCACACCCGAGCCCTGGGACACTTCCACGGCCACGCCACTGCCATTACCCTTCGACAGTGGGAATATTGCCGGGCTTCCAACCCTGTATCAGCTGACCACCGTGGGTGTTCCGTTATTGTTTTTCGCTGGATTCGGTACGATTGTAGTTATCGGGTACATCGTAGTTACTCGAAGACTTCGACCTGTTGTTCCCCGTGACAATTCCCATCACGAAACAGACGAGACGCCCTAACCCCACTTTGTCTAGCTGGAGACGTATTACTGTGCCCAAGATTCTTATTGTCGGTGCTGGCTACGCAGGTTTCTATACCGCGTGGAAGCTCGAAAAACTCCTTCGCAAGGGAGAGGCAGAGGTCACCATTGTTGATCCACTGCCCTACATGACCTACCAGCCATTCCTGCCTGAAATTGCAGCTGGCTCCATCGAGGCACGTCACGCTGTCGTCGGTCACCGCTCACACCTCAAGCGCACCCGCATCATCTCGGGCAAGGTTGTTGGCATTGACCACAAGAAGAAGACCGCCACCATCGTTCCCAACGCGGGCACCGAATTCGCAGAGAAGTATGACCAGGTCATCTTCACCGCAGGTGCTGTTTCTCGCACCTTCCCCATCCCCGGCATTGCAGACAACGCCATCGGCCTGAAGACCATTGAAGAAGCAGTTGCCATCCGCGACCGCATCCTCTCCAACTTTGACAAGGCAGCTCAGCTTCCTGCAGGGCCAGAGCGTGACCGTCTGCTCACCGTCACCGTTGTTGGTGGTGGCTTCGCAGGTATTGAGGTTTTCGCTGAGCTTCGCTCGCTGGCTTCTGACCTCATCAAGGACTACCCAGAGCTGAACTTCGAGGACACTCACTTCCACCTCATCGAGGCCATGGGACGCATCATGCCTGAGGTTTCGCTTGAGACCAGCCACTGGGTTCTCAAGAACCTTGCTGAGCGAGGTGCTCAGGTTCACCTCGACACACAGCTCCAGTCGGCAGAGAACGGTGTTATCCAGCTCTCCACCGGTGAAAGCTTCGAGTCTGACCTCATCATCTGGACTGCAGGTGTCATGGCTAACCCCATGCTTCGTGCAACTGACTTCCCCCTCGACGAGCGTGGTCGTCTGCGCGTTCGTGCAGACCTGCGCGTTGAAGGCGACAACGGAGTTATCGAAGGCGCCTGGGGTGCTGGAGACGCAACCGCATGCCCCGACCTTTCAGGTGGCGGCGTAGGCGGTTACTGCGTTCCTAACGCACAGCACGCTGTTCGTCAGGGCAAGCTCATGGCACGCAACATTGCTGCAGTGCTGCGTGGCGAAGGCCCCACTGACTACTTCCACAAGAACCTCGGTGCAGTTGCAGGCCTCGGCCTCAACATCGGTGTGTTCCAGTCCGGCAAGATCGCCCTCAAGGGTTACATCGCCTGGCTCGCACACCGTGGCTACCACGGTCTTGCTATGCCTTCCTTCGAGCGCAAGTTCCGCGTTGTTGGTGGCTGGTGGAACAACTTCTGGCTCGGCCGCGACATCGTCTCGCTCGAAGCTCGTGAGACTCCTCGCGCAGCATTCGAAGAGTTCGCTTCGCGTCCAGCTCCTGCAGCAGCTCCTGCCAAGGCAGCAGCAAAGCCTGCAGCGAAGAAGGCTCCTGCAAAGAAGCCTGCAGCAAAGAAGTAAATCTTTACTACACAAGGGAGGCCGTCCGCGGCCTCCCTTGTGCTTTGCTAGCCTTGACAAGGTACGCCCCCATAGCCCAATCGGCAGAGGCAATCGACTTAAAATCGATCCAGTGTGGGTTCGAGTCCCACTGGGGGTACCAAATTTCCACAAAATAACAAAATACTTTGTAATTTGCACTTATAAGTGCAATACTTTCTGTTACCTACAGAATGGATTCCCACATGAAGTCTGCAGTACTTAGTGGAAATGACCTTGTTATAGATGAGGTCCAGAATGCACAAGCGCAAGATTTACTCGAAAAAACTAAAGATTGCCGCAAGCTTATTTTCTCCGTGTCGCTCGAGAACGGAGAAATTGTTGAACTGCCAACCCAGCTTTCTCGAGTTTTAGAAGCTGTGATTGAAACAGCGGCACAGGGTGGCAGAACTTCTTTTTCTTCTGTTCCTTCCGAACTTACCTCTGCGGCTGCTGCCAGGCTTTTGGGGCTGTCACGGCCCACTTTGATGAAACTAATCGCTGAGCGACAGATTCCATCTCACAAAGTGGGTACACACACGCGAATCAAAACCGATGATCTTCTTGCTTACAAAGCCAAGCGAGCTGATATGCAAGCTCGGGCAGTTGAAGAAATGCGAGAGCTATCTGATCGCATCGGTGATCTTTAGGCACAAAATAGATGATGTTTACGGGAATGAGAATATTCGTTGACGCGAATGTTCTTATGTCGCGCACCATCAGAGATTGGCTTTGCTTACTCAGAGTCGAATCTCAAGGTGGAATGTTTACCCTTGTCACATCTGAAGATGTATTGGCCGAAGTTGAATACCATTTGCGTCGAAAAATTCCCGATGCCGATGGGGAAGTAATTGTTAGCCTCAGAGGAAAAATAGTTTCTAGTTTCGATGAAGTTCTTACTGGTTTTCCTGGAAATCTTCCTAACCCCACGAGTGACCCAAATGACCTGCACGTACATTGTGGAGCTATTTCATCTGGTGCAGAGATTTTATTGACTCTTGACTCCGGCTTTTTGGATTTAGAAGAACAAGTACTTGACGTCTTGCCCTACGAAGTAATGACCCCAGATAGCTTGTTCCTGCTGATTGATGATTCTGCCTCACGAATAGTTCGACGAACTACTGTTAGACAACTCGCATATTGGCATGAAAAACGTCTGAGTAGCAGTCTGGCCAGCAAGCTTCGAAGCTCAAAGTGTGATCTTTTTGCCAATCGCGTCGAGGAGCACCTCAAAAATCTCTCTGGGGTTTCTGCGAACAGGAGATCTAATTAGCTTAAGAGTTGTTCCTTGCGGATGGGATTCAACTTTCAGCATGAGCAGATCGAGGCATCTCATGAAATTGTTCTATTTAGTTCGTAAATAATTCTGATGGACTTACGTCTAATGCAGATGCGATGCGATGAATGTTATCGAGGCTGACGTTTCTTTCCCCTCGCTCCACGCCGCCAATGTAGGTGCGGTCAAGCCCTATCTCATGTGCAAATTCTTCCTGAGAGAGCCCCTGTTCGCTCCGCAAAGCACGGATCCGGTCGCCGAAGGCTTTCCTCTGCTGAATCTCACGGACACCTGCGCTTGCCATAATTCAAAGCTTTAGGAATACGCACTATAAGTCCACGGACTATGAGTATCATTAAGATTACTTGGGGGGTCAAGGGGGCCTCCCTCTCTATTTAGGGAGTAGTCAAATGACTGAATCAGTGACTAACAACAAAGGCTCGGGGTTAGCAATCACTGCTCTCATCCTTGGCATTGTTGCAATTCTTTCCAGTTTCATCCCACTCGCGGGAATCTTCCTCGTGTGGGCGCCAGCGATTGTGGGCCTTATTCTGGGCATTATCGGCTTGACCGGTGGGCGCCCTAGTCGTGTCATGGCTCTCATCGGCGTTATTCTTTCGGCACTTTCAATCGTTCTTGTGATTGCTTTTACCGCGGCTGCAGTTGGAGCTGTGAGTTCTGCAATAGATGAAACTGCTGCGGTTTCTGAATCTTCTGAAGTTTCAGAAGAAGCTGCCGGTGCAAGCGAATTCGTTTATGAAGTCACTGGCGATGGCGGTAGCGCAATGATCACCTATTCGTCTTACTCGGACGGTGAATATTCTTCACAGTCCGCTAATGGTGCACCATTGCCATTCAGCTACACGGGAACTCTCGCTGATGGGGGAATTCTTGACTTCTCAAGCCTCTCACTCGTTGCTATTGGAACAGACTCCACCACAACACTCAGTTGCAAAATTACTGTCGATGGTGAAGTTGTATCGGAAAACACATCAACTGGCGCTTACGCATCTGTTATGTGCAGTCAGTCTGACTCCGGTTTCTAAATAACCAATTACAAGAATCCTCTTTTGCTGACTAGCAAAAGAGGATTCTTTGTTTTGTGGAACAAGTAGAAATTATCGTCGCCGATGGGCAGTTCTGCGATGTGAGACCAAGACAATCTCAATCATGATTTCATTCTCGAAGATTTCATAGATCACGCGGTATTCACCGCGTCTGGCAACCATCATGCCGGCAAGGTCACCGCGGAGAAGTTTTCCTATCCGATGAGGGTTCTCGGCTAGCGGGCCGTAGATAAACTCAACAACTGCAGCAGCTACTTTCTGGGGGAGCTGGAGCTCAATGGCAACACGTGCCGCGGGAAGAATTTTGACAGAGTAGGTCTGTTTCATTCGGGCATTCTGGCAGCGATGCTCGCTAGCAATGTTTCTTTATCCACAGCCACGCTCATGCCTGCTTTTTGCTGGGCCAATGCCACGCGAAGTTGAACCATGGTTTCTTCATCGCCCAGGATGTCGATGGTTTCGATGAGGGAGTCATATTCATCTGCGCTCATGAGCACAGCATCTCTGACACCGTTTCGAGTGATCTCAAAAATCTCTTGAGTGGTGACAGCTGCCTCAACAAGCTTGGAGAGGTTAGCTCTGGCTTCAGCAAGGGGGAGGGTTGTCATGTACAGAATTCTAGCGTTAATGAATTCTGGCCAACAGGGGCTTGTGAATAACTAACCCTGAGTGAACCAGCGCATCTCATAGGGTGCGAGGGGAACTCCGGCACCAATATCGAAGGTGTGGCCTGTGAGGTGGTCGGTCACAGAACCGGACAGAGTTCCCAGCTCGGTGGCGGTGAGCCAACGTGGGCTGTCAGAAAGGTTATAGACCTGAACAATGTCACCGGCAGGGTGAACGCGGTCAAAGATCACCACACCCTGTCCTGTTCCCTTGCGCACGGTCGTGGCAACACCGGCGTGCAGGGAAGGCAGGGATTTCCGCACTTCAATGACGTGCTTGATGCGGTTGAAAATAATGCCCGCAGCCTTATCATCGAGTTCTCCAGCGGCTGCCGCGTCGGCAACCTTCCAGTTCATCTTGGGGCGGTGGAGCCAGCGGTTATCCTCGGCCTTGGTTTCGTCCTTGAGGTAGCTGTGGTCGTTGAGCAGACCAATTTCGTCACCCATATAGAGCAGAGGAATGCCGCCGAAGCCAAAGATCATTGTGTAGGCACAGAGGTAACGCTCAATGGCGAGGGCAAGCTGCTTTTCATCCTTGAGTTTGAGGGCTTTCTCAATACCGGCCAGGCTGGCGCCTGTGCCGGAGGTGCGGCGCTCACCGCTAACGGGGTCCGGCATAAAGGGCTCACCGGTTGCGAGTGAGCCATAGAAGCTGCCCTCAAAGTATTCAGCCAAGAACATGCGGTGATCGTGGCCATTGAGGCCAACCTCGTGGGTATCGGTGTCATCGATAGCCCAGCCGATGTCATCGTGGCAGCGCAGATAGACACCCCAGGCGGTGGTGCTGGGCAATCCAGCGAAGCGAGACATGGTGTGAACCATGAGGGTGGCATCCTTGGCGGCGATAGCCGACCAAATCTGCACCATCAAGCTGTTGTGATACGCCAGGTCAGACACCTTGCCCGCATGCTTACCCTCGCCGAAGTAGGCACCAACCTGGGCGGGACCCACGATAGCTTCCGCTTTGAAAATCATGGCAGGGGAGAAGATCTTGGTGAAGGCACGCAGAGCTTGAGTAATGACATGAACCTCGGGCTCACCCTGACAAATGGTGCCCATGCGCTTCCACATAAACGCAATGGCATCAAGACGTATGCAGTCAACACCGTGGTTAGCCAGGTTGGCAATGATGTCGGCGTATTCGCAGAACACAGCAGGGTTCGACCAGTTCACATCCCATTGGTAGGAGTTGAAAGTGGTCCAGACCCAGCCCTTGAGTTTCTCGTCCCAGGTGAAGTTGCCAGGGGCGAAGTCGGGGAAGACTTCGAGCAAACTCTTCTCGAACTCATCAGGGATGGTGCGGTCGGGATAGACATAGAAGTAGTCGCGGTAGGCAGGATCCCCGGCACGAGCTTTCTCTGCCCACTCGTGCTCCTGCGCAACGTGGTTGAGCACCAGGTCGAGGGTGAGAGAAATGCCTGAGTCATGCAGTTTGTCTGCCGTGGAGCGCAACTCCTTCATGGAACCCAAGTCTTCGCGCAGTGCGCGGTAATCCATCACCGCATATCCACCGTCGTTAGCGCCAGGGCGAGGCTTCAAGATGGGGAGGAGGTGTAGGTAAGTCACGCCCAAGTTCTCAAGGTAGGGAATGCGCTTAGCTATGCCTTTGAGATTCTTGGCAAACAAATCCGCATAGGCCACATAGCCAATGGTCTCGGGGCTTTGAAACCAGTCTTGTTCCAACACGCGCTCGCGGTCACGCTGCTGTAAAGACTCATCGCGCTGCAGATGGGCAGCTGCCATCACTTCAATGAGTTGGGGCAGAGCTGTCTCTATCGGGTAGATCTCGGCAAGTGCCTCGACCAGGTCACCACCCCAGCGATCAAAGCGATCAAGCAGGTCCTGGGCGCCACGAGTTGTCGTGCCAATAAGTCCCTGGAGCTGCGCGCGTGCGGCGTCAACAAGGTCGGGGGAATAGGGCATGAGGAGGGACTCCATTGTCTCTGGCCCGTTCGTCTCTTAACGGGTTGAGAAAAGTGTATTCCTGGAAGCGGGTGTGCACAGACCGTGAGGCAGTAATTGTGACCGAAGTGAAACTAAACAGTCGGGGTGGGTACTTTACGAATACGGAAACTAATCCAGGCAGCCACGGCACACAGTGCCGCTGCGCCGAACCAGGCCAGGGTGTATTCGCCAGTTTGGTCGCGAATGGCGCCCGCAACAATCACAGCAATAGAGGCACCGACTTGGTGGGATGCAAAGACCCAGCCAAAGACGATAGGTCCCTTTTTGCCAAACACTTCATTACAGATCGCAATGGTGGGTGGAACGGTGGCCACCCAGTCCAGGCCATAGATCACGACAAAAAGAATCAGGCTGGGGTGAATGGCATCAGAGAGGAGCACGGGCAAAAGCATTAGTGCGATGCCACGGCCAAAGTAGTACAGCGCCAGCAGTAGGCGAGGGTTGACGCGGTCAGTCAGCCAACCCGAGGCAATCGTTCCGAACACATCGAAAATGCCCACCACTGCCAGCAATCCAGCGGCCGTGGTTTCGGGCATGCCGTGGTCGTGAGCTGAAGGAATGAAGTGGGCGCCAATCAACCCGTTGGTGGTGGCGCCACAAATGGCAAAGCCAATAGCTAGAGCCCAGAAGGTCTTGTTCTTGGATGCGTCAACAAGCGTGACCAGAGCATTCTTTGCAGGGTTAGTGGGTGCCGGGTTCTGGGCAGCATCAGAAGCGACCTTGGCGGCAATCTCTGGTGTTTCGCCAAAACGAAGAATGCCCAGCTTGGCAGGGGAGTCCTTCATGAAAATGAGAACGAGTGGCACAACCGCTAAAGCAGAAAGGGAAACCACAATCGAAACGAAGCGCCAACCGTTGGTTTCGACCAGGCCGGCATACGTGGAGAGGAAAACCAACTGACCGGTCGCGCTTCCAGCGGAAAGCACACCTGAGACCAAGCCTTTGCGAGCGTAGAACCAGGTGTTGGTAATCGTGGCAGCGAAGACCATCGCCATCGAGCCGGTGCCCAGACCGATCATGACACCCCAGGTCATCATGAGCATCCACGGGCTCACCACCAAAGTGCTCAAGGCGCTTCCGGAGGCAATCATGATCAGCGCGAACGCAGAAACCTTCCGCATACCAAAGCGCGCCATCAGCGCGGCAGCGAACGGCGCCATCAGGCCATAGAGCAAGATGTTGAGTCCGATGGCGGTTGAAATGGTGGTGCGGTTCCAGCCGAATTCTTGTTCCAGGGGAACCATCATCACGCTCGGTGCGGCTCGGAATCCGGCAGCGCCCACGAGTGCGAGGAATCCTACTGCTGCCACAATCCAGGCAGGGTGAATTCTTCGTGAACGCGGGGAAGACATTGCTCCAGCCTAGTGAGATTCGTTCGGGGCAAAAAGGACGAAAGTATTCACGATTCTCTCGGCAGACATCCAGCTTTCTGGCCGTAACATGGAACACATGGATGTACTGCTCCCCGTACTTGGACTCATTGTCGTTGTCGCCGCCATCGTTGGCATTTACCTCTGGTCGACATATAACGCACTGGTTACCCTCAACGTGCGCGTGGATGAGGCCTGGAGTGACATCACGGTACAGCTCAAGCGCCGAGCAGACCTGATTCCCAACCTGATTGAAACAGTCAAGGGTTATGCCGCCCACGAAAAGGGCGTCTTCGAAGCCGTCACCAAAGCACGTGCAGAGACACTCTCGGCCAGCACCCCAGCTGCTGCGGCAGAAGCTGAAGGCCACATGCAGGCAGCTCTGAAGAGCATCTTCGCTGTTGCAGAGGCCTACCCCCAGCTGCACGCCAGTGAGAACTTTCTCCAGCTCCAAGGTGAGCTTGTCGACACCGAAGACAAGATTCAGGCAGCACGTCGTTTCTACAACGGTGGCGTTCGTGAGTTCAAC
>NZ_JAVWTF010000038.1:0-13997 GCF_036667855.1 Aurantimicrobium sp.
TGAACTGAACCCCAAAAGTTGGAGTTCTAATAGGGAGCCGTTTCTAAGTTTGCAAGGGATTGGGTCCGGTAGTCAACCGGACTCAATCCCTTCAACTTTTCTTGCGTGCGTTCATGGTTGAACCAGTGAATCCACCGATCAAGTTTCATCGTGAACTCGGCCATGCTCGAAAACGTGTTTTGCCGGAGGAATTCTTCTTTGAAGTGGCTGAAGAAATTCTCTGCAACAGCATTGTCATGACAGTTGCCCTTGCGAGACATCGACTGAATGATTCCCCTTGAAGCCAAAGCGTGTTGATAGGAACGGTGGCGGTAATGCCAGCCCTGATCCGAATGCATCACCAACCCTGTCCCAGGTTCAAGACGTGTGAATGCCCTCTCCAGCATGGCCGTGACCAGCCCCATCGTCGGCGTGGGGGCCAGGGCGTAGGAGATCACTTCCCGGTTGAATAAATCAACCACGGGAGACAGATACTGTTTCTGCCCCAACACATAAAACTCCGTCACGTCCGTGACCCACTTGCGTTGCGGCTTAGAAGCCTCAAAGTTCCTCGCGACAACATTCTCTGCCGTGTGACCCTGCTCACCCCGGTGAGAAGAATACGGTTTCTTCTTCCGAATACGACTGAGCCGCCCTTCTTCATGCATCAACTTCAACACCGTCTTTGGACTAATGCGCATCCCATAATCCTTCACAAAATCATTACGAATACGGCGATAACCATAAACACGTAAGAAGCCGTCCGAATACTTCCCCGTAATCAGAGAACGCGCCTGACTGTAGTGATCGGCCCGGACAGGTTTGCTGCGGTGATAGTAGAAAGAAGAAGCAGATAACCCCACCGCTTCTAGCAACAATGTGCGAGGAAACTCATGCTCTAATGATTCGACGATGGCGGCTTTTCCCAAAACCGTGGATCGTCCTCGATCATTAGAGCCTCGAGTTTTTTTAGAACGGCAACCTCCAGACGCAGTCGAAAGACTTCTTCCTCCAGTGTCTCCGACCCCGAATTCACTGCCTTCGCTCGACGTCCCTTAGGCTTGGGCTTCAAACCGTCCGGGCCGTCAACACGATAAATTGCCACCCATTTATTGAAAATACTTCGATTCGAAATATTGAAACGGGCAACAACTTCCGTCGTTGACAACCCAGCAAGAAAAGCCTCAACCGCGGCGACTTTCAACTCAACCGGATACGATTTGTTTCCCATAACACCCAAGCCTAGGAGCGTTCCTGCGGCATGTTTATCACGCCAAACCCGAGACGTTGTGACAGAAATACGAAGTTTAGAAGCAACAGATTTGTAGCCAAAGCCCGTACTAAAAAGCTCCGCAGCCTGACGTCTAATATCTGACGAATGTGGTGATTGTTGGCCCATATAACTGAACCCCTCCTGTTAAGGACTCTCTATTACGAGTCCAACATTTGGGGTTCAGTTCACAGTCGAGGGGCTTTCTGTACTGACTAGTTGAAGCCAGGAAGGTTACGCTGCTGCTCGCCGATGTAGAGCTGCTGTGGGCGACCAATCTTGGTCTGAGGGTCGAGGTTCATCTCGCGCCAGTGAGCGATCCAACCAGGCAGACGTCCCAGTGCGAAGAGCACAGTGAACATGCGCGTGGGGAAACCCATGGCCTTGTAGATGACGCCGGTGTAGAAGTCGACGTTGGGGTAGAGCTTGCGCTCCTTGAAGTAGTCGTCCTCGAGGGCGATGCCTTCGAGTTCCTTGGCGATGCCCAGCAGTGGGTCATTCACACCGAGAGCTGCGAGTACCTCATCTGCGGTGTCCTTGACCAGACGTGCACGAGGGTCGTAGTTCTTGTAGACGCGGTGTCCGAAGCCCATCAGGCGGACACCGTCTTCCTTGTTCTTGACGCGCTCGACATACTTCGAGACGGATTCGCCAGAAGCCTGGATTTCACCGAGCATGGTGAGCACAGCTTCGTTGGCGCCACCGTGAAGAGGTCCGAACAGTGCGTTGATACCGGCAGAAACAGAGGCAAACATGTTGGCGTCGGTGGAGCCGACGAGACGAACGGTCGAGGTGGACGCGTTCTGCTCGTGGTCTGCGTGCAGGATGAGCAGACGCTCAAGAGCGTTGACCACGACAGGGTTCTGAACGTAAGGCTCAGCCTTGTTACCGAAGGTCAGGCGCAGGAAGTTCTCTACGTAGGAGAGGGAGTTGTCTGGGTAGAGACGAGCCTGACCGATGCTCTTCTTGTGAGCGTAGGCAGCCATCACGGGAAGCTTGGCCAACAGGCGGTAGGTCGAGGTCTCAACCTGTTCTGCGTTGTTGGGGTCGAGGGAGTCTTCGTAGTAGGTAGACAGCGCAGAAACACCAGCAGACAGAACAGGCATGGGGTGTGCACGACGAGGGAAACCAGAGAAGAAGTCCTTGAGGTCTTCGTGCAGCAGGGTGTGCATACGGATCTTGTCTTCGAAGTTCTCGTACTCGTTCTGAGTAGGAACTTCACCGTGGATCAACAGGTATGCGGTCTGCAGGAAGTTAAGGTTGGTGGCCACCTGGTCGATGGGATAACCGCGATAACGCAGAATTCCCTGCTCACCGTCGATGTAGGTGATTTTCGACTTGGTGGAAGCGGTGTTAACGAAGCCATAGTCCAGTGCAGTGAGACCGGTCTGCTTGGTCAGCGAGGACAAATCGATGGAGGGAGCACCCTCGGTTCCACGAAGGACCGGAAGTTCAACGGTCTTTCCGCCATAGGTGAGTGAAACTACGTCGCCTGTGGGCACTGAATTAGTGGCTTCAGTCACGAAGACTCCTTGTGGATACTGTCTGGGTGAGAGGGTTTCAAGGAGCCCCGTTGTGTCGGAATTCCCTGAATTATCCAAGCCTATTGGCAAAAAGTGCTGTTATTACACACTCATTAAGCGACGAGCGGCCTCAGCAATACGCTCATCGGTTTCAGTCAGCGACAGGCGCACGTGCTGGGGATAGAAATCTCCATAGAAAACACCAGGGCCGGCAATGATTCCCAAGCCCGCAAGCTTGTCAATCGACGCCCACGCATCCACACCTTCGGTCGCCCAGAGGTAGAGACCTGCCTCGCTGTGATCGAGGCGGTAACCAGCAGAATTCAGTGCAGGAATGAGCAGGTCGCGGCGTGCGCGATAGAGCTCTTTCTGCGCGGACACATGGGCATCGTCAGCTAGGGCAGCAACCATGGCCGCTTGCACGGGGCCTGGCTGCATCATGCCCGCGTGCTTACGAATGTTCGTGAGTTGAGCTATCAACTCGGCATCACCGGCAACAACTGCTGCACGGTATCCAGCTAGGTTGGACTGCTTGCTCAGAGAGTAGGCGGTGAGAATTCCGGTGAGGTCTCCCCCGGTCACTTCTGGGTCAATAAGCGATGGAATGGGTTCGTTTTCCCAACGACCAGACCAGCCCAGCTCGGCATAGCATTCGTCTCCGACGATGTAGGCACCGAGTTCTCGGGCGCGCTCAACGCGAGCTTTGAGCTGTTCCTTATCGAGCACACGACCATCAGGGTTTCCGGGGCTGTTGAGCCACACCAGCTTGGTGTTCTCCGGCCATTCGGCAGGATCGTCAGAGGGGAACGGGGTGGCCTCGGCCATCCGTGCCCCGATGTCATAGGTGGGGTAGGCAGCGGTGGGGTGAACCACCACATCGCCAGGGCCCAAACGCAGCATGAAGGGCAGCCATGCTACGAACTCTTTGGAACCGATGGTGGGAAGCACGTTCTCCACACCAAGCCCGGTCACACCGCGACGACGAGCAAACCACTCCACAATCGCTTCGCGCAGGGCAGGGGTGCCCATCGTGGTTGGGTAGGCGTGAGAGTCAGTGGCCTTGGCCAGTGCGTCACGAATAACCGCAGGGGTGGGATCTACCGGTGAACCGATGGAGAGATCAATGGCACCACCTAGGTGAGCTTTCGCCTTCGCCACATAGGGCGCCATGGCATCCCACGGGTATTCAGGCAGCTCGGTGAGCATGAAACTTAAGCCTGGGGTGGAAGAGCAGTGATGACAGCGTGGTCACCCTTGATGACGCCCACCTTGGCTGCGCCACCGGGAGAACCAATCTCCTGGAAGAACTCCACGTTGGCCTTGTAGTAGTCAGCCCACTGCTCAGGCAGGTCATCTTCGTAGTAAATGGCTTCAACAGGGCAGACAGGTTCACACGCACCACAGTCGACGCACTCGTCAGGGTGGATGTAGAGCATACGGTCACCTTCGTAGATGCAGTCCACGGGGCATTCATCGATGCAGGCACGGTCCTTGACGTCTACACATGGCAGGGCAATGACGTAGGTCAACTTGTTACTCCTTCAGGAAGGGACTGTACTTGAGACAAGTTTATGCGGTTACGGCAGTGCCGTTGTCCGCGCCACGGTGACGCTGAGGCAAGCGAGGCCATGCCACAACGATGGTGGCAATCAGTGTGGGCGCAATCGCCCAGATGGTGCCCCAGAGGTTATTGGGAATGAGTACAGATCCACCAGTGCTGGCCTGGCTGAGCATAAAGACCATGGCAACGAGTCCCAGTGCGGCAACGAGGACAACAAGACGGTCCTGTACCACGATGCGCAGTCCCACTAAGAAACCGGTTACCACCAGCACCCCCAGAATCAATCCCCAGGGCATGTCCACTTCGGCAATTGTGATCACGCTTTGGTGAACCACGGTGGTCACAGATCCCACAAACAACCCCAGGAGGAAGCCACCAGCGCTCAAGAGCAGACGCGTGCGAAGGGGGCGTTGTGGCGCTATTTCTGACATTTATCCAGTGTATCTAGCTCAATTTCGTTCGTATCCGTATGATTATTTCCATGGGGCGGATATGTCAGCCTTGACGAGGTTAGGGTTCCCTAAGTAAGGTTAACCTAAGTTAGGCATACCTAACTAATAAGTACCGAGAAAGTGTGACATGTTCGCAAACCTGCTCATTGGTCTCCGCGAAGGCCTCGAAGCCTCGCTGATTGTCGGCATCCTGGTGGCCTACCTGGTCAAGCTCGACCGCCGTGACCTCCTCCCCAAAATGTGGGCAGGTGTGTTGGCCGCAGTAGCCCTTTCCCTCATCGCTGGTGTTGTCTTGACCTTTGGCACCTACGGCCTTTCCAGCGAAGCGCAGGAACTCATTGGTGGAGTTCTCTCCATCCTCGCGGTTGGACTTATCACTTGGATGATTTTCTGGCTGGCAAAGACTGCTAAAGACCTCAAGTCACACCTACAGGCCGACGTTGACAAGAGTCTCACTATGGGCGGGTGGGGTCTAGCCATTGTGGCTTTCCTAGCCGTTGCTCGTGAAGGCTTGGAAACTGCACTTTTCATTTGGGCTGCAGTCCGCGCATCTGGTGTGGATGCAGTGCCACTTCTCGGCGCACTCATCGGTATCGCGATTGCTATCGCCCTGGGCTACTTGATTTACCGCGGAATGGTCAAGATTAATCTTTCCAAATTCTTTGCTTGGACCGGTGGGCTATTGATCATCGTTGCCGCTGGAGTACTCAGCTATGGCATCCACGATCTTCAAGAAGCACATGTTCTTCCCGGTGAAGACGACATTGCTTACGATTTCAGTTCAGTACTTCCCCCAGAAAGCTGGTGGGCTGTGCTTCTCCGCGGAACCTTCAACCTTCGCCCTGTAACGTCATGGCTTGAATTCAGCGCGTGGTGGCTCTTTGTCATCATCGTCGGACTTCTCTTCCTGCGCATGATTCGCAGCAGTAAGAAGCCCGTTTCCGCCTAATTTCACCCGCACTAACCCTTCGGGGTCAGCTTTGCCATACCCAGAAACAGGACATGACTCTTTTACACACCTCCACCGCACTGGGCATAGTTGCCACCCTCTCTGTGGGCTTGACCGGATGCGTCCTCAATAACCCAACCGCTGGCGAAGCCATCAGTGTTACAAGTTCAGCGACAGAGTGCACCCTCAGTGCCACGGAGGCTCCATCAGGGACAGTCCAGTTTGAAGTGGTGAACTCAGGTGATGTCACCACCGAGTTCTACATCCTCGCAAACGATGGCATGCGTGTCGTCGGCGAAGTAGAAAACATCGGTCCTGGATTGAGTCGAAACCTTCTCATCCAAGCTTCGGCTGGTACCTATTACACCGTGTGTAAGCCAGGTGGGGCAGGTGCAGGTATTGGAAATGCGGTGTTCACCGTCACCGAATCAGGTGCCGAGTTTGCCCTGAGCGCAGACACGCAAGCACTGGTAGATACCGCCGCGGCAAACTATGCCTCCTATGTGCGTAATGAGATCGATTTGCTCACCGCAGAAACAGAAGCATTTGCGGCCAGCTATGTCGCAGGTGACCTAGATCTCGCGCGTTCGCTCTATGCCCCCACACGCATGCACTGGGAACGAGTTGAAACAGTCGCTGAGTCTTTTGGAGACCTCGACCCCAAACTTGACTTACGTGAAGCTGATTTAGAAGAGGGACAGGAATGGACCGGATGGCATGCCATCGAAAAGGACCTCTGGCCCCAGGATGCTGATGCTGGTTTCCAGACTTATGACCAGGCAAAGCGCGAGCGCCTTGCCGAATTACTCGTGACGGACACCCTCACCTTGCAGTCCAATGTTCAAGATCTCACTTTTGATCTCACGCAGCTCACGAACGGCGCAATTGGACTGTTGGATGAAGTCGCCACCGGCAAAGTAACCGGCGAAGAAGAAATCTGGTCCCACACTGACCTCTGGGACTTCCAAGCAAATGTGGACGGTGCAGCGGTACTCTATGCCGGAGTTCGAGACATTCTGGTGAAGAAAAAACCTGAACTTGCTTCACAACTCGATGAGGAATTTTCCGAACTCCAAGCTCTCCTCGATGCTCAACGTGTCGGTGACGGTTTCACCTACTACAACGACTTGAGCTCTGCTCAGACCAAAGCGTTAGCTGATCAAGTCAACGCATTGGCTGAGCCTCTCAATCAACTCACAGCTGCGTTAGTGAAGTAACTTTATGCCGCGGAAGAAATCCGAACCACGCGAAGAAGAGAAATCTGAAATTCAGATTTCTAGACGTGGCTTGCTCGGGCTCGCAGGTGCTGGGCTGGCGGGCATTGGCATCGGTGTTGCCGGTGACCAAGTGGTGCGGGCAATGTCAACGGCTCCCCATCCCGGGAATCTGTCGTATAACTTTTATGGCGCACACCAAGCAGGTGTGACCACACCCGCACAAGACCGCCTGCATTTTGCCTCCTTTGATATCGCACCAGGAATGACCCGGGCCGATGTGATCGAGCTTCTCCAAGACTGGACCGTTGCCTCTGCAGCGATGACTGCAGGAAAAGAAATTGGCGAATACGGCGCAGGTGTGGCTAACTACGATGCACCACCCGAAGACACGGGTGAGACGGTGGGCTTGGCCACCTCGGGCCTGACCATCACGTTCGGATTTGGACCCACCTTATTTGTCGATGGCAACGGCGTAGACCGCTTCGGTCTTGCTTCTCGCCAACCAGCTGAATTGAAGAAGCTCCCCCACTTCCCAGGCGATGACCTCGATGCCGGGATGAGCGATGGGGATCTGTGCATCCAAGCCTGTGCCAATGATCCACAGATTGCTGTTCATGCCATCCGTAACCTCACTCGCATTGCTTTTGGTCGTGCAGTGCTGAAGTGGTCACAGCTGGGTTATGGTCGCACCTCCTCTACGAGCACAGCCCAGAAGACGGAACGTAATTTGTTCGGATTCAAGGACGGCACGAACAATATCAAAGCGGAAGACTCCGCCAGCGTGAACAGATTCGTCTGGATCAGTAGCCAACCAGCCTGGCTGGATGGCGGAACATACCTGGTTGCACGTCGTATTCAAATGACACTTGAAACCTGGGACCGTGCTGCCCTGCGTGAACAAGAAACTGTTTTTGGTCGCACCAAGAACGAGGGCGGCCCACTGTCTGGGGGCACTGAGTTTGCTGCCGCTGATTTCGAGAAGACAAATACGGCAGGGGAACAACTTATCGACCCCACCTCGCACATGTCCCTAGCAGCCCCTGCCCACAACAACGGCATCACCTTGCTTCGACGTGGTTATAACTTCGTTGATGGAAATGACACGTTAGGCCGACTCAATGCTGGACTGTTTTTCATTAGTTTCCAGAATGACCCACAGAACTTCATTACCGTGCAGAACAATCTCGCCAAGAATGACCGGATGAACGAATATGTCAAGCACGTAGGCTCCGGATTATGGGCAATTCCACCGGGAGCTCAACCCGGAAGTTTTGTGGGTGCCAGCCTGTTTTTGAGTTAACGACAGAGTGCCCAGCCGAAGCTGGGCACTCTAGGTAAAAATGAGTAAAAGTTACTCGTTCTGCTTCTTCAAGCGGCTAGCCGAGCGGGCACGAGCATTCGCGTCCAGCTCAACCTTGCGAATACGCACGTGCTCAGGGGTAACCTCAACACACTCATCTTCGCGGGCGAACTCAAGGCACTCTTCCAAGGTGAGCTTGCGTGAGGGAGTCATGCGCTCAAAGCTGTCCGAGGTGGACTGACGCATGTTAGTCAGCTGCTTTTCCTTGGTGATGTTGACATCCATGTCTTCAGAACGTGAGTTCTCGCCGACAACCATGCCTTCATACACTTCCTGAGTGGGCTCCACGAAGAAGCTCATACGCTCCTGCAGCGCAACCATGGCAAATGGAGTGGCAACACCGGCACGGTCAGCAACGATCGAACCGTTGGTGCGGGTCACGATGGAACCAGCCCAAGCTTCATAACCGTGAGACACAGCGTTGGCGATACCAGCACCACGAGTAATGGTCATGAACTCAGTGCGGAAACCGATCAGGCCACGTGACGGAACGATGAATTCCATACGAACCCAGCCGGTGCCATGGTTCGTCATGGACTCCATGCGACCCTTGCGAGCAGCGAGGAGCTGAGTCACAGCACCAAGGTATTCCTCAGGAGCATCGATGGTGAGGTGCTCGAAAGGCTCGTGAACCTTTCCGTCAACCTTCTTGGTCACTACCTGTGGCTTACCCACGGTGAGCTCGAAACCTTCGCGACGCATGTTCTCAACCAGGATGGCCAAAGCAAGTTCACCACGGCCCTGGATCTCCCAGGCGTCGGGGCGACCGATGTCGACCAGCTTGATGGAGACGTTACCGACGAGTTCGCGGTCCAGACGGTCCTTCACCATACGAGCGGTGAGCTTGTGGCCCTTGACCTTGCCCACGATGGGCGAGGTGTTGGTTCCAATGGTCATCGAGATTGCGGGGTCATCCACGGTGATGGTGGGCAACGGACGAATGTCGTTGGGATCCGCAATGGTTTCACCAATGGTGATGTCTTCAATACCGGCGATAGCTACGATGTCACCAGGACCTGCTTCATCAGTGGGGAAACGCTCCAGCGCCTTGGTGATGAGAAGCTCAGTGATCTTCACGTTCGCCACGGAACCATCACTCTTGACCCAGGCAACCTGCTGGCCCTTCTTGATGTTGCCGTTGAAGATACGCAGCAGTGCAAGACGACCCAAGAATGGCGAGGCATCCAGGTTGGTCACGTGCGCCTGCAGAGGGTGAGCGTCATCATAGGAAGGAGCAGGAACGTGCTTCAAGATGGCTTCGAACAGAGGCTCGAGGTCATCGTTGTCAGGCAGTGAGCCATTCTCAGGCTTGTTGTGGCTGGCAGCACCGGCACGACCAGAAGCGTAAACAACAGGAACGTCCAGGATCGAGTCCAAGTCGAGGTCAGGAACATCATCGGCCATGTCGGAAGCAAGACCAAGAAGCAGGTCCTGGCTTTCGCCGACAACCTCATCGATACGAGCATCGGGACGGTCGGTCTTGTTGACCAGAAGAATGACGGGAAGCTTTGCTTCCAGTGCCTTACGCAGAACGAAGCGAGTCTGAGGAAGAGGACCCTCAGATGCGTCAACGAGAAGAACAACACCGTCCACCATGGACAGACCGCGCTCCACCTCGCCACCGAAGTCGGCGTGGCCAGGGGTGTCAATCACGTTGATGATGATGGGGCCGTTGTCGGCGTGCTTTCCCTCGTAGGACACAGAAGTGTTCTTCGCGAGGATGGTGATGCCCTTTTCGCGTTCGAGGTCGTTGGAGTCCATCATGCGGTCTTCGCCAGCAAAGTGGGCGTCGAACGAGTTGGTCTGCTTGAGCATTGCATCTACAAGCGTGGTCTTACCGTGGTCAACGTGGGCAACGATTGCAACGTTGCGGCGGTCTGAGCGGAGGGCGTGCGCCATGAAAAATCCTCTCGATGACCGAACAAGGTCATCGTTGGTTAGAAGTGATTGCCCGACAAAGTAAAACCAGCGGCACCACAGGTGTGCAATGCCGGGTAAATCGAGCAATTCAAGCATACCGCAGGGGCTGTAGTTTCCCTGATTCTGCGGACTTGTCAGCGGAAGAACTAGCCCTGGGCTCCGAGCTTGATATGAGCCCCAGGAATCGCTTCCAGCAGCTTCTTCGTGTATTCCTCACGAGGATTGTCAAAGACTTCCTGCGTAGAGGCAGCTTCGACAATCTCACCCTTATTCATCACGCAGACGTTGTCTGCAATGACGCGAACTACAGCCAAGTCGTGCGTAATGAAGAGATAGGTCAGACCAAGCTCCTGCTGCAGTTCATGCAGCAGGGCAAGAATCTGTGCCTGCACCAACACATCGAGAGCCGAAACAGCCTCATCAAGAATGACAATGTCGGGTTTGAGTGCCAGTGCTCGCGCAATAGCGATGCGCTGGCGCTGTCCACCGGAGAGCTCATTGGGATAGCGCGTGGCAATGCTTTGGGGCAGAGAGACCTGATCCAACAGTTCCATCACGCGAGCGTGACGCTCAGCACGAGTTCCCACCTTATGGGTCACCAAAGGTTCAGCAATGGTGTTGAAGATGTTGCGCAGAGGATCCAGTGAACCATAAGGGTCTTGGAACACTGGCTGCATCCGGCGGCGTAGTGCGAACAGGCCCTTGGCTGAAAGCTCAGAGACTTTCTGCCCGTCAATCGAGATATCTCCCGAGGTCGGCTTTTCCAGACCCAGCAACATCTTGGCCACCGTCGACTTACCTGAGCCCGACTCCCCCACCAATGCTGTGGTGGTTCCACGAGCAATTGTGAACGACACATCCTTCACCGCAGCAAAGCTGGACTTCTTCAGTCCCCCACCACCACGAATGGTGTAGTTCTTGGAAAGGTCAGTGACCTCAATGGCAATATCGGTGGGTTGTGCTGCTGCAGCACGCTGTGCAGCAACAGCTGCCAGGTCGAACTCGTTTGTTCCCTTGCCTGCCTTCTGGACTGCACTGAGACGGCGTGAAGCGAGGCTGGGGGCTGCGGCAACCAGGCGCTGAGTGTAGGGGTGGAGAGGGTTCTCCAAGATTTCGCGGCTGGGACCAGCCTCGACAATCTTTCCTCGATACATCACAACCAGTTGCTCAGCACGTTCGGCAGCAAGACCTAGGTCGTGCGTGATCAAGATCACGGCAGTGTTCTTCTCGTGGGTCAATTCACCGAGGTGATCCAAGATGGTGCGCTGCACGGTGACATCCAGTGCCGAGGTGGGCTCATCCGCAATCAAGAGCTTCGGGTTGGCAGAAAGACCAATACCGATCAGCACGCGCTGACGCATACCACCAGAGAACTGGTGTGGGAATTGCTTGAGACGCTTCTCCGCGTCGGCAAGACCTGCCTGCTTGAGAACCTCAACAGCCTTGGCGCGAATCTCTTTCTTACCCGTTGCCACACCATTGGCGCGAATGGTTTCTTCAACCTGGAATCCCACGCTCCACACGGGGTTCAGGTTCGACATGGGGTCTTGAGGAACGAAACCGATCTGGCGGCCACGCACCTTCTCCAGCTCTTTCTCACTCATGGAGGTGAGGTCTTGGCCATCAAAGATGATGCTGCCGGCAGAAACCTTGCCAGAGCCTGGCAACAGGTTGATGATGGCGTGCGCAGTGGTTGATTTGCCCGAGCCCGACTCTCCCACGATGGCCAGAGTTTGTCCTGGCATCAAAGTCAGGTCAACACCATCAACGGCGGTCACAGCACCGTTCTGGTTGGGGAATTCGACCTTGAGCCCGCGGATTTCGAGCAGTGGCTTCACAGCTGTTTCTTTCTCGCTCATCGTGATGCCCTCGCCTTAGGGTCAAGTGCATCACGGATAACTTCACCCATCATGATGAAGGCAAGAACAGTGATGGACAGTGCCAGTGAAGGCCAGATCAGGGTTTGTGGTGCTGTGCGGAGGTCGCCCTGTGCTTGAGAGATGTCATTACCCCACGACATGAATGTGGGAGGCAGGCCAACACCCAAGAAGGACAGCGTTGCTTCCGCAACGATGGCTGCTGCCAACGAAATGGTCGTAACCGCAATCACGGGAGCAATCGAGTTGGGGATGACGTGACGCCACAGAATACGCAGGCGAGTTACACCAATAGCTGTTGACGCCATGACGAAGTCAGCGTTCTTGACGCGCAGGATCTCAGCGCGAAGAACACGTGCCGTGGATGGCCAAGCAAAGATTCCGATCGCCATCGAAATGACGAAGACGTCACGGTTCTTGGAGAACACCGACATGATCACCACAGCAGCGAGGATGTAGGGAATTGAGAAGAAGATGTCTCCTGCACGGGAGAGCAAGGAGTCAACCCAACCGCCATAGAAACCGGCAAAAGCGCCAAAGAAAATACCCAGCACCGCCGTCATGATGGTCACGATGATGCCTACCGACAGGGAGGTTGAGGTGCCATGAATGATGCGGCTATACACGTCACAGCCCTGGCGAGTGAAACCCAGTGGGTGACCTGCGGTGGGGCCAGCGTTGCTGTTGGCCAACAAACAGTTCGAGTCTGGTGACACGTTGGTAAACCAACCCGGGAACATCGCCACCAGAGCGACCAGAAGAATCAGCACACCAGAGATGTAGAACATGGGACGCTTGCGCATATCCCGCCAAGCATCGATCCAGAGGTTACTGGGCTTCTCATCAACAGAGACAGAGTCCACTGCGGAGATGGGAGTCTCGTCCAGTGGGGCAACGAAGTGCGTGGGCTTATTTGCCATAACGAATCCTTGGGTCCAGTGCTGCATACAGCAAGTCCGTTATGAGGTTCACGACGAGATAGATCAGCACCATGACAGTGACGAAGGAAACCACAGTGGGTCCTTCACCGCGAATGATGGCTTGATAAAGGGTGCGACCCACACCGGGAACGTTGAAAATACCTTCGGTCACGGTTGCACCAACCAGCAAAACACCAAAGTCGACTGCGAGATAGGTGACCACGGGAATGAGAGAGTTGCGCAGGATGTGCACACCAATGACGCGACGGCGGGAAAGGCCCTTGCCATAGGCCGTGCGCACAAAGTCCTGACCCTCGGTCTCAATGACAGAAGAGCGGGTCAGCCGGATGATGTAGGCGACGCTGATGGTTGCGAGAACAATTCCCGGAAGGATGAGCTCATTCCAGTTTGCTTCCGCTGAGACGGTGGGCCGGGCCCATCCAAGGTTTAAGGCAAAGACCAACTGCATCACGAACGCGATGACGAAGATGGGCAGTGAAATCAGGATGAGGCTGACCACAAGTGCAGAGGCGTCAAAGAGCTTGCCCTTGCGCAGACCTGAAATCAGACCGACCGAAATACCCACGACCATCTCGATAAACAACGCGATTGTGGCGAGACGAATGGTGACGGGGAAGGTCGAGGCAAGAATGTCAGCAACGGGCTGACCAGAGAACGACGTACCAAAGTCACCGTGGAATATGCCACCGATGTAAATCAGGTACTGGACGATAAAGGGCTGATCAAGGTGGTACCTGGCTCGCAGCTGTGCTGCGACTGCTTCGTTCACGCCGTGGTCACCAAAGAGGGCAACGATGGGGTCTCCAGGCATGGCGAACACCATGAAATAGATCAGCAGCGTTGTGCCGAAGAAGACCGGAATCGCCTGCAAGATGCGGCGGATGATGTAACCAAACACGTTTGTCAGCTTAGAAGTAAGGGGTGGCGACGCCGGGCGGGGCCACCCCC